>NZ_BAAILO010000410.1:0-7177 GCF_054589115.1 Cupriavidus sp. 8B
CCGGGACCCAAACTCGCATCGCCTTAAGGCGATACTCAGACATGGGTCCCTCTTTTCCGCTCTTTTCGCCGAATCCCGAGGCGCCCCATACGGCCTAGGTGAACCTTGACGGCTCGCTTCGCATCGCGCGTGGGTGATTCCCGCCTGACTGGCGGGAATCACGGCCGAACCGAATCGACGTCCCAACTCTCCCGCCGGTTTGCTCCCCTCTCCCGCACGGCGGGAGAGGGGCCGGGGGAGAGGGCGGGCGGTGGCAAGGCCGAGATGTCATGCCGGACCGATCCGGCTTCCATTCCCTACGCTTCAATCTACAGCCCCAGCACATTGGCCCCGATCTTCGGATCGATCGCGCGCTCAAGTTGTTGTGGATACACCGTCACCGTCACTTCCAGCGAGCCTGTGCCTACCTCCATGGCCAGGATGTGTCCTCCATACGTATCGAACGTCTTGTCGCCGGCGACGCCGTGGGCGTGGATGGAGGGCTTGCCGTCTTTCCAGGCGAGGCTGCCCACGATGCTGGCCATCTCGACGTTGCGGAAGGTCTTGGGGTTGAAGGCTTTCTTGTCGGCGTCCCAGAAGCCGAAGGTGACGTTGGTGAAGCCGATGGCGCTGAGGCTTGCGCTGGGCACGCGTTCGCAGATGGCGAAGGCTTCGAGCTGTTCGAACACGTTGTCGCCCATGCGCAGCACCAGCAGGTAGCCGGTGGGGGTCTTGATGTAGCGCTTGACACTGGCGCTTGGGTAGGCCGGGTTCTGGCTGGCGGCTTGCGCGGCGGCGCAGTCGGTGGGTTGCGTTTGCGCGCAAGCCGATGACAGGGCGAATGCAAGGGCGCCCGCGGTTGCGAGGGCGAGGCTGTGCTGGCGCAGCTTGCTGTGGATGCGCGTGTGGTTCATGGGTTTTTTCATATCAGTCTCCGTCTTTCCAGGTTGTGTGATTGGCAAGCGGTTACCGCATCCAGCTGGCGGGAACCAGGATGAGTTGGGGGAACAGCACGAACAGGAACATCAGCACGGTGAGCGACAGCAGGAAGGGCCACACACCGGCGATCACGCTGTCGAGGCTGCAGCGCGAGGTACCGGCCACCACGTTGAGCACCGTGCCGACTGGCGGTGTCAGCAACCCGATGGCGTTGTTGAGGATGAACATCACGCCGAAGTACACGGGATCGATGCCGGCCTTGGTGATCACGGGCATGAGGATAGGCGTCATGATCAGCACGGTGGGCATCAGGTCCAGCGCCGTGCCGACGATGATCACCAGCACCATGATCACAAACATCAGCAGGATCTTGTTGTCGATGAAGGGATCGAGCAGCGCCGTGACCTGCGCCGGGATATTGGCGATGGTGATGAGCCAGGCCGAGACCAGCGCGCAGGCGACCAGGAACAGCACGGTGCTGGAGGTCTTGGCGGCGGTGACGATCAGGCGGGGCAGGTCGCGCAGCTTGAGCTCGCCGTAGACGAAGCGGCCAACCGCCATGGCGTAGACGACGGCGACCACGGCTGCCTCGGTTGGCGTGAACACGCCGATCTTCATGCCGCCGATGATGACCACCGGCAGCACCAGCGCCCACACGCCGTCCATCAGCGACTGCCGCAGGCGGCGGAACTCGAAGCGCTGCGTGGCGACGGCGGACGCCGAATCCTTGCGGGCGCAGAAGTACCACGTGGCGGTGAGCGTCAGCGCCATCATGGCGCCTGGCGCAATGCCGGCGAGGAACAATTTGGTGATGGATACCTGCGCCACCACGCCAAACACCACGATGGCGATCGATGGCGGGATCACCGGCGCGATGATGCCGCCCGCAGCGATCAGCCCGGCGGAGCGCGGTACGTTGTAGCCGGCGTTGCGCATCATGGGGATGAGCAGCGCGGCCACCGCGGCCGTGTCCGCCACGGCCGAGCCGGAGATGCTGGCCACCACCGTAGCGGCGATGATCGCCACGTAGCCAAGCCCGCCGCGCACGTGGCCCACCGTGGCTTCCGCCACCTTGACGATGCGGCTCGACAGCCCGCCGGCGTTCATCAGTTCGCCGGCCAGCATGAAGAACGGCACGGCCATCAGCGGGTAGTTGTTCACGCCCTCCAGCATGTTCTGCGCGATGATCTGCGTGTCGAAATTGCCGAGATGGAACATCAGGGCGATACCCGACACCAGCAGCGAGAATGCGATCGGCATGCCGAGCGCCATGGCGCCCAGCAGGGAGCCGACAAATACAACGATAGTCATGACTGGCTCCAGGAAATCATTCGCCGCTGGCGCCGGACTCCGGCACCAGCTCCGCGCGGGGCATGCGCCCGCTCACCAGGCGCCATAGCGAATGCGCCAGCAGGCCGGCCATGCCCAGGCTGCTGAACAGCAGGCAGGCATAGACCAGGCCGATCGGCACGCCCGTCACCGGGGCCATGTCGTCCATGCCGATCACCACCAGCTTCCATGCGCCATTGGCCAGCAGCAGGCAGCAGGCGAGCGCGCCAGCGTCGGAGATAAAGCGGCACAGGCGCTGTCCCGGCTCGCCAAGCCGAGACACGATGGTGGACATGCCAAGGTGCGCCTTGTCGCGCATGACGAGCAGGGCGCCGGTCAGCGTCAGCCACATGAAGACGAAGCGCGAGGCTTCCTCGGAGAACGCGATGCCGGAGTTGAAGGCGTAGCGCAGCACTACGTTGCCGAACACCAGCACGATCATGACGGCCATCATGGCCACCATCGCGCCTTGCGCTGTGTGTACCATGACGCGGGTCACGGCCGGTTCTTCTGTTGTCGTTTCCATGTTCGTTGTCTCGTTGCTTATTGATTCGGCTGCGCGATCCGGTAGAAGCGCAGCGTGTTGTCGTGCCATACGGCTCGCGCCGCGTCGGCAGTCAGGCCGTTCAGCCCTTCCGCCACCATTCCGACCACTTCTCCGATGCCAGCACGCAGCCCGGATACCGGCAGGTTGCTGGCGAACATGCATCGCTGCCAGCCGAAGATGTCCAGCGCCTCGCGGACGACGCGCACATTGCCCGCGCGGTCCCACGCTGCATCGGGCAGTCCGAATTCGGAAAGCTTCACGTGCACGTTGGGCAGGCGCGCCAGCGCTTCCATGCCGCGGCGCCACGCAGCCAGGCCTGCGTCGGAGCGGTCCCACGGCAGCCCGGTGTGTTCCAGCACTACCCGCAGCGCGGGAAACATCGCCACCGCATCGGCTGCCTCTTGCAGATGCCAGAACGGCACGCGCAAGTCCCATGAGAGGTCGTGCGCGGCCAGCAGGCCGAGGCCTTCCAGCCAGCGTGCATCCTGCAGCGTGCCTGCTTGTCCGCGCACGCTTTCGTCAGCGCGCCGGCTCGTCACCGGCTTGCAGCGCACCCCGCGCACCAGCGGAAAATCAGCCTGTGCCAGCAAGCGCTGCTCCAGGTCGGCACTCCTGAAATCCGCATGCGCCACGATCGCGTTGGGAAATCCATGCACCGCATGGATCCGGTGCAGCCAGCCGGTCTCCGCGAGGGACTCCTCGGGATGGCGCTCGGCTTCCACGTGCACGGTGGCGGCGAGCCGCACGTTGCCCCAGCGCGCCAGATAGGCGTCCGGGCCAAAGTCCTCGCGCAACGCGGCATAGCTGCCGAGGAAGAAGGCTTGCGGGTCGTATTTCTCCTGCAGCCACGGATAGCGTGCGTCGTCGCCGAAGCGCCAGAGATGATGGTGCGCGTCGACCATGGCCGACGGTGAAGGCTGCGTTTGCATGTCCGGTCTCCGCGCGGCTTCAGCGTTGGGCGTCGATGGCACGCAGCACGGTGTCGCCGTTCTTCTGCACATAGAGCTGGCGCGTCTCTTCCTTGACGATCTTCCTGATGCTCGCCACGTCCGGGTGCTCGTTGACCTGCATGCCCTTGGCGCGCAACTGTGCGATGGACTGCGCCTCGTTGTCCGTGTTGAGCTTGCGCTGGAAGGTGGCGGCGGCGGCGGCTTCTTCCAGCAGGATTTTCTGGTACTCCGGCTTGAGCGAATCGAACTTGGCCTTGTTCATCAGCACCACTAGCGCGGTGTAGGCATGCCGCGTGAGCGAGAGGTATTTCTGCACTTCGTACATCTTGGATGACAGCATCAGCGTGGGCGGATTCTCTTGCCCGTCCACCGCACCGGATTCCAGCGCGCCGAAGACCTCTGCGAAGGGCATCGGCTGCGGGCTCGCGCCGAGCAGCTGGAACGCCTTGATATGCGACGGGTTCGGCGTGGTGCGGATCTTCAGGCCGCGGATATCGTCGGCTTTGTTGATCTGGCGCTTGTTGTTGCCCAGGCTGCGAAAGCCGATTTCCCAGAAGGCCAGGCCCTTGATTTGGTGCGAGCCCAGCTCATCGAGCAGGCCGCGTCCCACCGCGCCGTCCAGCGCGCGATAGGCCTGCGGGCCGTCGTCGAACTGGTAGGGCAGGTCCAGCACGTTGAGCTTGGGCGCCAGCCCGGTGACAAACGGGTTGCCGGTGGCGCCGATGTCGATGGTGCCGCTGCGGATGCCGGTGACCAGCGTGGTGTCGTTGCCGAGCTGGCTGTTGGCAAAGACCTGGATTTCGACCGCGCCTTGCGTGCGCTCCTTGACCTTCTTGCTGAACGATAGCGCAGCCAGGTGCTGGGAATCGGTCTCCGGCACGGTGTGGGCAAAGCGCAGCTTGATGGGGGTTTGCGCAGCCGCCGGGGTGGCCAGCGCGGCGGCGGCTCCTGCTGCGAACAACGCGGCCAGCACGATACGCGAGATGGCGTGTCTCATGGTGTCTCCTTCGGATTGTGTATGTGGGTGGCGAGCCTGGGTGCTCCCGGGTGCTCCCGGCTGATCCCGGCCTCGCTGGGTTAAGCCAAAGGCTCAGGGAGGTGGGCCAAGCAGGCCGCGGCGGGCGAGGTTGTCCATCAGGGCGCCGATGCCGAACTGCCACGGCGGCAGGCTTGCGCTGCTGCCGACCCAGTTGACGAGGCCGCCGAGCCTCGCCGCGCGGATCGACACGCGGTCGCCCACGTGATGCGTAAAGCCGGCGCCGGGCGCGTCGCGGTCCTGCACGGGCGCGAACATCGTGCCGCAGAACAGCATCATGCCGTCCGGATACTGGTGGTGCGGGCCCATGGCGTGGCCAACCAGCTCCTGCGGCGAGCGGCTGATCTGCGTCATCGTGCTGGCGCCTTGCAGCACGAAGCCGTCCTCGCCTTCGATGGTGAGTTCGATGTCGGTTGTGCAGATGTCGTCGATGCCAAACGCCGCATCGCACAGGCGGATCCATGGGCCGATGCTGCATGAGGCGTTATTGTCCTTGGCCTTGCCCAGCAGCAGCGCGCTGCGCCCTTCGAAGTCGCGCAGGTTGACGTCGTTGCCGAGCGCGGCCCCAACGATGGTGCCGCGCGAGGACACCGCGAGCACCACCTCCGGCTCGGGGTTGTTCCATGACGAGCCGGGATGAACGCCCACGTCCACGCCGGTGCCCATCGACGACAGCGGCGCCGCCTTGGTGAAGATCTCCGCGTCCGCGCCGATGCCCACTTCCAGGTACTGGGACCACAGCCCTTGCGCCAGCAGCACCTCCTTGATGCGCAGCGCCTGCGGCGAGCCGGGGCGCACGGCGGCGAGCCCTGCGTCGGCCAGGTGCGCCACGCTCTGGCGGACCGCTTCGGCCTTGGCGGCATCGCCGCGCGCCTGCTCCTCGATGACGCGCTCGATCATGCTGGCGGCAAAGGTCACGCCGGCGGCTTTCACCACCTGCAGGTCGTTCGGCGCGAGCAGGTGGCGGTAACGCGGATCGGGGCCGTGCTCGCAGGTGGATGCCAGCCAGTCCGCCACCGTGCCGAGTGCGGCGCCTCCAGCCTGCCTGACCGCATCCGCCGGGTCAGGCAGGTCGAGCAAGGCGGCAATGGTCGGGCGCAACGCGCCCAGGTCGAACAGCTGGCCGTTGCGCACGACGACCGGCGTCGGCCCGCCTTGTGGCCCCGGCAGCCACGCGCGGCCAACCAGCACCGCCCGCGCGGCGTCACGTGGCAGGGTTTCCTCGATGGTGATGCGGCGCGCCATGTCAGACCTTCACCTGGGCGTCTTTGACCACCTTGGCCCACTTGGTGAGCTCTGCGCCGATAAAGGTGCCGAAGCGCGCGGCGCTGCCGCCGCCATCCTCGGCGCCGAAGCTGGCCAGCTTGTCCGCCACCTCCGGCATCGCAAGCACCTTGTTCATGTCCGCGTTCATCTTTTGCACCAGGGCGGCCGGCATGCCGGCGGGGCCTACCAGCCCGTACCAGGTGCTGGCGTCGAAGCCAGGGAAGCCCGATTCGGCGATGGTGGGCACGTTGGGGAAGCTCTTGGCGCGCTTGGGCCGGGTCTGTGCAATGGCAATCAGCTTGCCGCCCTGGATCTGCGGCGTGGCCGAGGTCATGGTCTCGAAGCTGAAATCGATCTGCCCGCCGATCAGGTCGGTCAGCATGGGCGCCGAGCCGCGATAGGGCACGTGCATGGCATCCACGCCGGCGCGCAGCTTGAACAGCTCCAGCGCCAGGTGCTGCGCCGCGCCCGCGCCTGAGGAGCCAAACGTGATCTTGCCCGGGCTCTTGCGGCACTGCTCGATCACATCATTCAGGGTCCTGGCGCCTTCCTGCGTGTTGCAGATCAACAGGTTGGGCGTGACGCCCACCAGCATGATGGGTGTGAAGTCGCGCTCGACCACATAGCCCAGCCTGGGATACAGGCTCGGCGCAATGGCGTGGTTGCTGATATTGGTCATCAGCAGCGTGGTGCCGTCGGCGGGCTGCTTGACCGTGTACTCGGCGGCAATCACACCGGCCGCGCCAGGACGGTTGTCGACGATGACCGACGTATGCCAGAGCTCGCCGAGCTTGTTGGCCATCACGCGGGCCATCACATCGGTGCCGCCTCCGGGCGGAAAGCCCACGACGATGCGCATGGGGCCGGTGGGCAGCGCCTGCGCAAAGGCCAGGGGCGCCGCCAGCGAGGTGGCGCCGGCAGCCGTGGCAGTGAGGAACGTCCTGCGTAGCATGGCTTGTCTCCAGGTTATTTTTTATGGTTCTTCAGACTTCTGTGTGGGGCGCAGCAAGAGCGCTCGCGTGCAATCTCGCGCAGGCGTTGCTCCCCTCTCCCGCGCGGCGGGAGAGGGGTTGGGGGAGAGGGCGGGCATCCGCAAGAGCGAGGCGCGTCACCTTGAGCGAGCGCCCCCCC
>NZ_BAAILO010000410.1:7316-51801 GCF_054589115.1 Cupriavidus sp. 8B
TGTGGCTCTCGCTCGGATGGAGGACCCACACGAAAGTCCGATGAACCTTTTTTATAGGTACAGCAGACTTCTGTGCGGGACTACACCGACGCCTACATCGCCTCGGCCAGCATCGCCGCGTATTCCTGCGCGCTCGCCATGCGCGGATTGGTCTTATGGCAGTGATCGGTCAGCGCGCCTTCGATAATGCGCGGGAACAGCGCGCTGGTCACGCCAAGCGCCGCCAGCCCGCTCGGCAGGCCCAGCCGCTGGTTCATGGCGACAATGGCCGGGCCGATGGCCTCAGGGCCGTCGAGCTGCATCGCCTGCGCCATGCGTGCCAGGCGCTGTTCGTCGCGTACCGATGGCGCCGATGCATTGAAGCGGATCACGGCGGGCAGCAGGATGGCGTTCAGGGTGCCGTGGTGCAGCATCGGATTGATCCCGCCCAGCGAGTGGCTGAGGCTGTGCACGCAGCCCAGCCCTTTCTGGAAGGCCAGCGCGCCTTGCATGGATGCGCTCATCATGTTCAGCCGCGCATTGCGGTCCTGCGGCGAGGCGGTGGCGGCCTCGATATGCAGCCAGGCGCGGCGCAGGCCGTCGAGCGCGATACCGTCGGCGGGCGGGTTGAACGCCGGCGCCAGGAAGGTCTCGATGCAATGGGCGATGGCGTCCATGCCGGTGGCCGCCGTCAGCCGCGGCGGCAGGCCAAAGGTCAGCTCCGGATCGCAGATGGCGACGCGCGGCACCAGGTAGGGCGAGAGCACGCCGACCTTGCGCCCGTCGTCGAGGATCAGCACGGCGCCACGGCCCACCTCGCTGCCGGTGCCGGCGGTGGTGGGCACGGCGATCAGCGCAGCGGTGGCCGCGGTGATGCGCGCCACGCCGCCTTCGATGGCGGCGAACGCCTTGAGCGGGCCCTGGTGCGTGGCGCACACGGCCACGCCCTTGGCCAGGTCGATGGGAGAGCCGCCGCCGACCGCGATGATGCCGTCGCAGCGGTGCTCGAGGTAGAGCGCCACGGCTTCGCGCATGGCGCGCTCGGTCGGGTTGGAGGGGGTGCCGTCGAAGACGACGGGCTCGATACCGGCAGGCAACTGCGCCAGCACGCGGTCCAGGATGCCTGCCGCCCTGACGCCGGCATCGGTGACGACCAGCGGGCGGGAGACGCCGATGCGCTCGCATTCCTGCGCCAGCAGCGCAACCGCGCCGAAATCGATCTGGATCTGGGTGATGTAGTTGATGAGGGCCATCTTGTCTCTTGTCTCCATGCGGGATGTGATGCGCCGCTTCTCGAGCATGGCAGGGAGCTGGCGAGAGCGGCTTTGGTGACGAAGTCTAGAAACAAGCCGCGAGCGCCACAACGTGGATTTACTTGAAGCGGCCCCAAGTTTTTTTCATAGCCGCGCGCGCCCTAGTTTTTCTTGAAATGCCGCTGAGTTTTTCTCGTTTGGCGGGCGGCGGCGGAAACCCTAGACTTGCGCAGGTCAAGGCACCGCACCGAACCTGTCCTTGGGGCAAGCGCCATCCAGCCGACATTCAACGACATCCAACGACAAATACAGACCATGAGACAAGCCATCCTGATCGAGTACGACGAGCGCATCGCCACCATCACGCTGAACAACCCCGACAAGCTGAACGCGCTCGACCTGGGCATGTGGCAGGGCCTGACGCAGGCGTTCCAGACGCTCTCGGCCAACGATGACCTGCGCTGCATCGTGCTGCGCGGCGCAGGCGACAAGGCCTTTGCCGCGGGGGCGGACATCGAGGAGTTCACCCGCATGCGCTCCAGCTCGGCGCAGGCGCAGGATTACGCGCAGGTTACCCACGCCGCCATGGAGGCGATTGCCGGCAGCCGCCATCCCACGGTGGCGATGATCCAGGGCGCGTGCGTTGGCGGCGGGCTGGAGATTGCGTCGGTGTGCGATATGCGCATCTGCGGCGAGTCCAGCCGCTTTGGCGTGCCGGTCAACCGGCTGGGGCTGGTCATGTCGTATGGCGAGCTGGGTGGGCTGATGGCGCTGGCCGGGCCTGCCGTGGCACTGGAGATCGTGCTGGAAGGGCGCGTGTTCGGGGCAGCCGAGGCGCTGGAAAAGCGCCTGGTCAACCGGGTCGTGCCCGATGCCGAGGTGCCGGCGCAAGCGTACGCCGCGGCACGCCGCATCAGCCAGGGCGCGCCGTTGGTCGCGCGCTGGCACAAGCAGTTCGTGCGCCGGTTGCTGAACCCCGCGCCGCTTAGCGCGGCAGAACACGCCGAGGCCTATGCCTGCTTCGATACGGAGGATTTCCGCATCGGCTACCAGGCCTTCGTCGACAAATCCAAGCCCGCCTTCCAGGGCCGCTGATCCGCCTGCCTTCCGCTATCAAGCCATCCGTTACCAAGCCACAAGGTTTCTAATGAATTTGCCTTTGTCGAACATCAAGGTCCTCGATGTCAGCCAGATCATGGCTGGCCCATTCTGCTGCATGCTGCTCGGCGACATGGGCGCGGATGTCATCAAGGTGGAAACGCCGGGCGTCGGCGACCAGACGCGCAAGGCCATGGGCTTCCGGCTCAAGGGCGAGGACAGCGGCGGCTTCCTGGCGCTGAACCGCAACAAGCGCAGCGTGGAGATCGACCTGAAGAATCCCGCCGGGCTGGAGGCGTTCTATGAACTGGTGCGCGGCGCTGACGTGCTGGTGGAGAACAACCGCCCCGGCGTGGCCGCCCGGCTCAAGATCGATTACCCGGTACTGCGCGAGATCAATCCGCGGCTGGTATATGCCAGCATTTCCGGCTTCGGCCAGACCGGCCCGTGGTCGCGCCGGCCCGGGCTGGACCTGATCGCGCAGGCGATGTCGGGGGTGATGAGCGTGATGGGCCATCCGGACGCGCCGCCGGTGAAGTCCAGCGTGCCGATTGCCGACCTGGGTGCGGGCCTGTTCAGCGCCTACGGCATCCTGAGCGCAATCATCGGGCGCGGCCATACCGGACAAGGCCAGTATGTGGACGCATCGCTGTTCGAGACCGCGCTGGGCTTGTCGGTGTGGGAGTCCGCGGAGTACTGGGGCACGGGCACGGTGCCAGTGCCGATCGGCAGCGCCAACCGCATGAGCGCGCCCTACCAGGCCGTGCGCGCGGCGGACCGGCACTTTGTCATCGGCGCGGCCAACCCCAAGCTGTGGGCCGCGCTGTGCGAGGTGATCGAACGCACCGACCTGCTGCAGGACCCGCGCTTTACCGACAATGCGGCGCGCATCCGCAACCGCGATGTGCTGATCCGCGAGATTGAAGGCGAGTTCGCCCGCAAGCCCGCGGACGAATGGGTGGACGCGTTGCTGGCGGCCGGCGTGCCGGCCGGCCTGATCTACACCTATGACGAGGCGCTGGTGAGCGAGCAGGCCGTGGCGCGCGAGATGGTGCTGGAGATCGACCATCCCGTGGAAGGCCGCGTGAAGGCGCTCGGCTTTCCCGTTAAGCTTAGCGGTACGCCGCAGCAGGTCCGCTATCCGGCGCCCTTGCTCGGGCAGCACACGCAAGAGGTACTTGGCGAGTTTGGCCTGGACGACATGGCGATCGAGGCACTGCGCGAACGTGGCGCCTTTGGGCAGCCGGTTGCGCCGCAAACGCTGAAGAACGGCACTGCCTGAGAAGACCTGGACAGCATTGGAAGCAAAGATTTGAAGCATTTGAAACATTGGAAGCACCACAATCACCACAAGCACCACAAGCACAAAGCATAAAAATCACGGAGACAAGCATCATGAAGTTTTACTCACACCCGTGGCGGGTGGCGGCGCACATCGTCATCGCCACCGTCGCCGCGTGGGCTGGCGTAGCCGCCGCGCAGGGCGATGCCTACCCCAACCACCGGATTGAGCTGATCGTGCCCTGGCAGGCCGGCGGCGGCGCCGACGTCGTTGCGCGGGCCTTGTCCGCTGCCGCCGCCAAGCACTTGCCGCAGCCGCTGGTCGTCATCAACAAGCCCGGCGCCACCGGCGCGGTCGGGCTTGGCGAAGTCGTGCACGCCAAGCCGGATGGCTACAAGCTGGTGCTGTCCTCCAGCGAAGTGACCTTCCTCAATTACCTGGGCCTGGCCAAGTTCACCTACCAGGACCTGGTGCCGATCGCGCGGCTCAATGCCGATCCGGCAGCGGTGGTCGTGCGTGCGGACGCGCCCTACGCCACGCTGGAGCAGTTCCTTGCCGAGGCCCGCAAGCCGGATGCAAACATCCGCGTGGGCAATGCCGGGCAGGGTTCCGCCTGGCATATGGCCGCCGCCGCGCTGGCCGAGAAGACCGGTGCCAAATTCAATCACATCCCCTATCCCGGTGGCGCGCCGGCCACCATGGCGCTGCTTGGCGGCCATATCGACGCGGTGACGGTGAGCACGGCCGAGGTCGCCACCTATGTGGCGGCGGGCAAGCTCAAGGTGCTGGCGGTGATGGCGGACAAGCGCGTTGCCGGCTTTGATAACGTGCCGACGCTCAAGGAGCGCAACATCGATTTGTCGATGGGCATCTGGCGTGGCATCTCGGCGCCCAAGGGCACGCCGCCGGAAGTCATCAGCATCCTCAAGGCGGCCGTGGCCAAATCGGTGCAGGAGCCGATCATGCGGCAGACGCTGGAAAAGCTGCACTTCAGCACGGATACCTACGCGGACGATGTGACGCTGCAGGCCGTGATGGCGAAGGAGTCGGCACAATACAAGCAACTGGCCAGCCGGATCGCGGTCAAGGATTAGCGCGATGCCTGATTTCACATTCGACCAGCCGTTTATCGATGCGCATCATCACTTCTGGGACCTGCAAGCCAATCCCTATCCGTGGCTGCAGGGGGAGGACGTAAAGGGCTTTCGCTATGGCGACTACGCCGCCCTGAAGCGCAACTACCTGCCCGAGGATTTCGCGCGCGACACGCGCGGCTTCGCGCCCGCCCGGACCGTGCATGTGGAAGCGGAGTGGGCCCGGGCCAATCCGGTGGACGAGACCATATGGCTCACTGCGCTGGCGCAGCGCGTGGGCCGCCCGTGCGCGCTGGTCGCGCATGCGCAGCTGGACCGCGGTGATGTGGCGGAAATCCTGGCGGCGCAGGCGGCCTTCCCGATGGTGCGCGGGATCCGGCAGAAGCCGGTGACCAGCGCCACCCGCGAGAGCGCCGCTCGCGGCTTGCGCGGATCGATGGACGACGAGCGCTGGCGGCAAGGCTATGCCTTGCTGGCGAGGCACGGCCTGTCCTACGACCTGCAGGCGTCATGGTGGAACCTGGACCAGGCCGCGGCACTGGCGCGTGATTTTCCCGGCACGCAGATCATCCTCAACCATACGGGCTTGCCGTCGGACCGCAGCGCAGCGGGGCTGAAGGGCTGGCGCGATGCCATGGCGGCGCTTGCGGCGCAGCCCAATGTGGCGGTGAAGATCTCGGGGCTAGGGCTGCCGGGCCGCGCGTGGACGGCAGTGGACAACGTGCCGGTGATCCGCGAAGCCATCGCCATCTTCGGCACCGATCGCAGCCTGTTCGCGAGCAATTACCCGGTGGACAGCCTGGTAGCCAGCTATGAGACGATTCTCAAAGGCTTCCTCAAAGCCATCGAGATCTATCCGCCGAACGAGCAGCGCAAGCTGCTGCACGACAACGCCGCTCGCATCTACCGGCTTGCCGGCATGCCGCACCCCTGAGGAACGCAGATGAAAGACAGCCTGAAAACCGGCGCAACGGCAGCCCGCTCGCTGACCGTGGACCGCCCACGCACGATCGATTTCCTGGGCGAGACGCTACGCATCTACGCTACGCCGGAATTGATCCGCGATATCGAGCAGACCTGCCTGGACTTCCTGCAGGACCACGTGGACGCGGGCGAAAGCTCGGTTGGCACCGAGGTCTCGATCCGGCACAGCGGGGCGACGCTGCTCGGCGGCGAGGTGACGATCCACGCGCAAGTCACGGCCATCGACGGCCGCAGCGTCACGTTCCGCGTGGCGGCCAGCGATGGCATGGAAGAGATCTGCACCGGCACGCACAGCCGCTTCGTGGTGAACGTGGACAAGCTGCGCGCGCGGGTGGAAGCCAAGGCGGCGCGGGGTCGCGCAGGCTGAGCGGCAAGCGCGGCGGGGTCAGGCGTGCTGGAGGTTGTCGCCCGCCGCGACCTCGGCGCGCAGCCAGTTGACGAAGGTGGTTACGCGCGGGTCGCTCAAGCGTTCTTCCGGGAACACCACGAAGTAGGAGAATTCCACCGGCAGGCGGATCTGCTCGAACAATCGCACCAGCCGCCCTTGCCGCAGGTCTTCCTCGACCCAGTTCTTCTTGACCAGCGCCACGCCAAGGCCGCTGATCGCGGCATTGATCACCAGGTGGCTCGGCCAGAACGACGGCCCGCGCGACGCATCCACATCGGTCACGCCTGCGTGGCTGAGCCACATGGACCAGTCCGGGTTGCTCACATCGGTGTAGGTGCTGTCGTCATGCAGCAAGGTATGGTGTTTCAGGTCGCCCGGCTCCTTGAGCGGGCGGGGGCCGGCCAGCAGCTCAGGGCTGCACACGGGAATCACCTCGACCGACAGGCACAACTCGGAATGCAGGCCCGGATAGTTGCCGCGGCCATAGCGGATGGCCAGGTCGAAATCGTCGCGGTCGAAGTTGATGGCGTGGTTGGAAGTGGAGACCTTGAGATCGACCGCGGGGTACTCCTTCATGAAGCGGTCCATGCGCGGGATGAGCCATTTGACGGCAAAGGTCGGCGGCATGTTGACCTTGAGCGCCGGCAGGTCCTTGCTGTGCAGGCGCTGCGTGGCGTCGGCCAGTTGCTTGAATGCCTGCTGCACGCTCGGCAGGTATGCCATGCCGGCAGGGGTCAGCACCAGCGACTTGGCCTCGCGCAGGAACAGCTGCACGCCGAGGCTTTCTTCCAGCGTCTTGATCTGGTGGCTGACGGCGGACGGCGTGACGTACAGCTCGTCGGCCGCCCGCGTGAAGCTGAGATGCCGGGCCGCAACCTCGAAAGCTCGCAGAGGATTCAGAGGGGGCATTTGTCGCGACATGCGGGTCTTTCCAACGGAAGCCAAAAGCAGGGGATCGAAAAAGCTGGCCAGGATGGCTACGCGCCAGGACCAGGGCGGGGCCCGAACCGATGGACGACACCAAGTCGACCAGACTAGCAGTTAGCGCTTTCCGATGGAATAGGGATGAGTCCCGGGGTACGCGGCAAAGGGGAGGGAGCGCTGCCTGCGGACTGCGCCTGGCAACATCCACTTCTCTTCATGCCGCCGAGGCCAGTGGCACCGTACTGCCTGCTGCTTCGCCTGCACCATGAAAGCGCGGCAGCACATACGCCGCGATTTCCTCCATCACCTCGCGCACCGGCCGGTGGCTGCGGCGCAAGTGCAGGCCGATGTGCGCGGCGCCAGCCTTGTGCATTGCGTGGAGCTCGTCGATCAGCCCGTTGCGCCCGACCGCCGCGCCAAAGCGGTGACGCTGCATGGGCGCATCCGGATCGTCGAGCAAGTCCAGGTGGATGAAGCTGATGTAGGGTTTGGTGTTCGGAGTGCTGCCGGCCACGCTGCGCCACAACCCGCTGCGGCGCACATGATCTTCCGGCGTGCCGGGGTAAGCCAGCCAGCCGTCCATGTGCTCGCCCACCCAGGCGGGATCTTGCTGCGCCAGCCCCGCCACCAGCAACGGCAGCGGCTTGCGCAGGCGAGGCAGCAATTGCACGCCGGCCGGCAGCGTAGCCGCGCCCGCATCGCGCAGCAGCGCCACCTGCTCACGGAAGGCCTTGCCGCGCTGCGCGAAGTCGCGGCCGAAGATCGGGTACTCGATGGGACGGTCGCCGCTGGCCACGCCCAGCATCAGCCTGCCGTTGCTGAGGTGGTCCACCGTGGCGGCGGATTTCAGGGTCAGCAGCGGCTCGCGCAGCGGCAGCACCACGGCGGCGGTGCCGAGCAGGATGCGCTCGGTCACGCCGGCCAGGTAGCCCAGGTAGCTGAAGGTCTCGAAGACTTGCGCGGCGTCGCCGAACTGTGGGTCGTACAGCGGCACGTCGCGCACCCATAGCGCGCGAAAGCCGAGCTGGTCCGCCAGCCGGGCCAGTTCGCCGTGGCGCGCCAGGTCGGGCTCGCCGGGCAGGCGCCGGGCCTCGCGCCGCGCGCGGTCTCCGGCGGGCGACCAGTCATTGTCCAGCGGCAGTTCCACGCCGACGCTGAAGCCGCCGGCGGTGAGTGTTTCCAATGCGGATGGCATGGTGGGTTCCTGGTTCTTCTCGTCTTGCTCGATTGACTGCTTGCCGGCTTATGCGGCGGCCTTGGCCTCGGGCGCGTCCTGGCCCGTGAAGCGCGGGTAGTCCGTGTAGCCCGCGGCACCGCCGCCGAAGTACTTCGTGCGGTCGCCAGCATTGAGCGGCAGGTTGTGTTGCAGCCGGTAGGGCAGGTCCGGGTTGGCGATAAACGGGCGCCCGAAGCCGATCAGGTCCGCCCAGCCCTTGGCGAGTGCTTGCTCCGCGCGCGCCTTGCTGTAGTTGCCCGAGTAGATCAGCGTGCCCGGATAGATCGCGCGCAGCGCCTCCTTGAACGCGGCCGGCATCACCGGCGCATCCTCCCAGTCCGCCTCGGCGATATGGATGTAGCCCACGCCGATCCGGCCGAGCATATGCGCGGCGGCCAGGTAGGTTGCCTCGGGCGTGTCGTCGACTGCACCTTGCAGCGTGGTCAGCGGCGCCAGGCGTACGCCGATGCGGTCGCGGCCGACCACGTCGGTCACGGCCTGCGCCACCTCATTGAGAAAACGCAGCCGGTTTTGCAGCGAGCCGCCGTAGGCGTCGTCACGGGCATTGGCCTGCGAGTCGATGAACTGGTTAATCAGGTAGCCGTTGGCGCCATGCAGCTCGACCCCGTCGAAGCCGGCTTCCAGTGCGTTGCGCGCGGCCTGCGCGTAATCGGCCACGATGCCGGGGATCTCGTCGATCGACAGCGCGCGCGGCGCGGAGTGCTGGATCATCTCGCCGATGCCGCCCTGCGGGCCTTGCCCGGTCGCATCGACAAACACCTTGACGCCCTCGGCCACCAGCGCGGACGAAGACACAGGCGCGCCTTGCCCCGGCTGCAGCGAGGTGTGCGACACCCGGCCCACGTGCCAGAGCTGCGCGAAGATCTGGCCGCCGGCGGCATGCACGGCATCAGTGACCTTGCGCCATCCGGCGACCTGCTCGGTACTGTAGATGCCCGGCGTCCAGGCGTAGCCTTGGCCCTGGCGGCTGATCTGGCTACCTTCGGAAATGATCAGGCCGGCGCTGGCGCGCTGGCTGTAGTACTCGGCCATCAGCTCGGTGGCCACGTCGCCGGCGGCGGCCCGGGAGCGGGTCATCGGGGGCATCACGATGCGGTTGCGGGTGGCGATGTTGCCAAGGGCGTAGGGGGTGAACAGCATGGCTTTCTCAATGGGAGGTTGGTCAGGCAGGAAGTTCGGATGCGGCGAGGGCCTCGAAGAGGCTTGGCGCATTGGCGAGCGTTGCCGGGCAGATGCATTGGATTATCGGGACAAGCTGTTTTTGCAAAAACCCCGTGACCGGCAAATCATTCTTGCGGCCAGATCAAGGATGGCGAAGAGGTACCTGGCAGCGTGGCGGCCTTGCATTTGTCTCCCAACCGCCTATGATCTTGTAAATCGTTTTAGTAAATCGTTTTACTGAAACACTTAATGCCAAGGGTCAAGTGCGCAGCCGTGGCAATCGTGGAATCAGGCGAAGTACAACACGATCCGTTTCGCCGCAGGTTAGTGACGTCCTGCCTGGCCCTGGCCCTGGCCGCTGGCGCTCTCCATCCTGTTCGGGACGATCCTGGAAGGCGCGCCGGCGCTGATCCAGTTTGGCCCGCTGTTCACGCCCATTGCGCAGCAGGCCGGCGTGCATCCGCTACACTTCGGCACGGTGATGGCGATCGCCATGGGCTTCGGGCTGTTCATGCCGCCCTTGGGCCTGGGGCTGTTCGCCACTTGCGCGATGACCGGCACGCGCATGGAGCAGGTGGCCGGGCCGATGCTGAAGTACCTCGCCATGCTGCTGCTGATTTTGCTGTTGTTGACCTGTTACCATCGCTGACGCTATGGCTGCCCCGCCTGATGAAGCTGGCATGAGATCCCGATAATGGCAACCATACAAGATGTCGCCCGACTGGCGAACGTATCCGTGAGCTCCGTTTCCAACGTGCTCAACGGACGCACCGAGCGCCTCAACCCCACCACGTTCGAGCGGGTGCAGGAGGCCATCCGCGCGCTCGGCTTCCGGCCCAGCCAGGTCGCGCGCCAGCTCAAGACCGGCCAGACCCCGATGCTGGGGCTGCTGGTGCCGTCCACCGCCAACCCCATGTACGGCCAGCTCGCGCTGAAGATCGAGGCCGAGGCACAGCGCCAGACCGGCTACCGCGTCCTGCTGGGCAATACCAACCGGGACCGGGAACAGGAGTCGCGCATGCTCGACGACCTGCTCTCGTTTGGCGTGCATGGCGTAATCATCGTGTCGTCGCTCACCGACGAGCGGCATTTCGAGGCGGCGGCCAGGCAGGGGCTGGCGATGGTCAGTTATGACGGCGGCGCCGATCCGAACATGCCGGCGCGCATCGATCATGTGGCGCCCGACAACTTCCAGGCAGGCCACCTGGCCGCGTCGCACCTGATCGAGCGGGGCCACCGGCGCATTGCCTTTGTGATGCCCGCCGGGCGCACGGTGAGCCGCGCGAGCAAGATCGCCGGTTTCCAGGCCGCGGTGAAAGAGGCCGGGCTGGGAGACGCGGTGGTGATAGAGTGCCCGCCCGCCGCACACTATGGCGATGCCGAACTGGCGGAACTGGGCCAGATCCTGGGGGCGCAACTGGCGCAGGCCAGCGCGCGCCCCACCGGGCTGGTCGCGGTCAACGACATGATGGCGATCGGGCTGATGTCCGGCCTGCACCAGGCGGGCTTGTCGGTGCCGGCCGATGTCTCGGTGATCGGCATGGACGACATCGGCATGTGCTCGTACACCAATCCCGCGCTGACCTCCGTGGCCATGCCCTTTGGCGAGATGGCCGAGGCCATGGTGCGCCGGGTCATGCTGCGGCTGGCGCAACCGGACGAAGCGCCGATCCGCCTGTGCTTTCCCAGCGGGCTGGTGGTGCGCCAGTCCACCGCGAAGCCGCCGGCCGTCAACCGGCTGGCTGGCGCGAGCGTATCAATGCACGGCTGAGGCCAGTGTTGCACGCCCGTGGCCGCGGGGGGAGCCCGCTGCCATGGGCTGATGGAACCACGCACGCCGTGCGTGGCTGTGGTTGTCTCAAATCGACCTGAATCGTGGAGGAACGAGATGGCGCTCGACAAACCGGAACGCCGGCTGGCAGGCCCGGCCAGGACGTATATCGAGGCCGGATATGCCATCGAGGTGGATATCCTGCAGGTGGCGGATGGCAACTGGGGAGCGCTGGTCCGCCTGTCAAGGCTGGCCGACGGCCAGGTGCCTGCCGCGCACTTCATGCTCGACCGCACGTTCGAGGACCGCGCCATGGCGTTCTCGTACACGCTGGCGCTGACGCGCTCCTGCGTAGCGCAATTCGCACCGGCCAGCGCAAGCACGATTGCCGAGATGCTCAAGACCGGGAAGGCGGACCAATAGGATTGCAAAGGCCATCCAGCATGCAGCAGACGCGGCGCACCACAAATGACCGGATCGATGCAGCGCCAGCCCTGGCCGGCGCCGGATATCCGGCGAACGATCGCAACGGCACGCGCGGCCTTCCAGGCACCGGCACGTTACGGCAAGAGCTGAAGAGGGGACCCACCAGGCAATCATGCCTTACTACGAGCACCACCTGTACGCCGCCTGCGGGGCGGAGTTCAAGCTCAACCTGTTTCCCCATGCAGCTCGATGGCCTGACCCCCTGGTCCAGGGTGTTTCGCGGCCAGCCAGCCCTGGTGCCCAAGGAGCGCTACCTGGACCTGTGCCGGCACGGCGGGCGCTTCCGCTTCCTGGCGGAGATGTGCGCGCGCTGGCGGCCCAAGGTGGTGGTGTGCCTTGGCCACCGGCATACGGAGGATTTCGTCGACGCGTTCGCGCTGGACTACGCGGCGGTGCGCGACGAGCAGCTGCAGCCCGCCGACCTGGTGAAATCCTTGCGGGGGTGTTCACGCGCGACGACACCACCTGGATCATCTGCCCGGCGCTGGCCGGCCCCTCGGGGCTGACCTCCGACGTCTTGCTCAACGCCTTCGGCAAGCTGCTTGCCGCCAGCCTGGACGCGAGCGACTTCGGCCTTGCGCAGGCAGGCCGCAAGGCCGTGGGCTTCCGCCCATGGCCGCAGCCGGCGGCTTACCTGCAGGCCGAGCCCTTGCGCTGACGTTGCCCTCTCCTTGCATCAATTCGCATCAATCCGCATCAATCCGCCTTGAGGCCGATCCGCAGGGCCAGCTTGGTCCACCGCGCGATATCGGCGTTCACCACCCGCTGGAACTCCGCCGGCGTGCTGAGGGTGGTGGCGAATCCCAGGTTCGCCAGGCTGGCCCTGACTTCCGGCCTGGCAATGACCCTGGCGATTTCCAGGTTGAGCTTTTGCACGACCTCGGGCGACGTGCCCGCTGGCGCCAGGATGCCGAACCACTGGTCGACGTCGTAGCCGGGCAGGCCCAGCTCGCTGGCCGCCGGCACTTCGGGCAGGAACGGCGAGCGGCCGCGGGACGTTACCGCCAGCGCGCGCAGCTTGCCGGTCTTGAGGTAGGGCAGGGTGTTGGTGAGCGTGTTGATGCTGACGTCCGCCTGGCCGCCCAGCACGTCGGTCATGGCGGGAGCGCATCCCTTGTAGGGAATGTGCAGCAAATCGATCTTTGCCGAGATCTTGAGCAACTCGCCCGCCAGGTGCTGCGGCGTGCCGTTGCCGCACGACGCATAGCTGGGCGGCTTGCCCGAGCGGCCGGCAGCGATCAGGTCCTTGAAGCTATGAATCGGGGAATGCTCAGGCACGGCGATCACGGACGGCACCGACGCAAACGCGATGACCGCGCTGAAGTCCTTGCCTGGCTCGAAGGGCAGCTTGCGGAATACGCCGGGATTGATGGCGAAGCTGCTGTTGACCACCAGCAGGGTATAGCCATCCGCCGGGCTCCTTGCTACCAGCTCCGCGCCGATATTGCCGCTGGCGCCGGGCCGGTTGTCCACCACCACGGCCTGCCCGAGGCTGCGCCCCAGTTCCGTGCCGATCACCCGCGCCAGGGTATCGGTGCCGCCGCCCGGCGGAAAGGTCACTACCAGGCGGATCGGCCGCTGCGGGAAGTCGGCGCCAAGGTTGGCATTGGCGCTGGCATTGGCCCGGGCCGGCATGCCTGCCAGCGCCGCCCCAAGCAGCGAGATCGCCGCGAGGCAGCGTACGACGGATGAGAATTTCATGTGAAGCCATCTTCGGATGACCGACATGATAGAGCAGCGTGTGCGCACACATGGCGGCAGGGTTATTGCCGCAGCATGGGCGCCGCCCTGCCCGGTTCGCTTCGTCCTGGCCCGCGCCGCATCCTACAATCCATGGTGTGACGCCGTCGCGGCTCGTGACCGGCAGGACGGTTGGCGGCACGGGCACTCCCGGTTTTGCTTTTTTTTTTGCGGGTTGGCAAGCGAGTTGGCAACATACCTACCAAGGGGATGCATCGATGGAATCGAGAAGCTCGTACGCCGGGACCGCCCGGGACAATGGACTGTCGCGCACCGGGGCCGTCATTGCGTGGCTAGGCTTGCTGGGACTTTGCGCGGCCTATCTGCAGGGCGGCATCAACAAGGCGCTGGATTTCCCCGGCGCCGTGGCCGAGCTGGCCCACTTCGGGCTGTCGCCCGCCGCGCCCCTGGCGGCGGCTACCATCGTGCTCGAACTGGGGGCTTCGCTGATGATCCTGCTTGGCTTCCATCGCTGGGCCGGCGCCCTGGCGCTGGCGGTGTTCACCGCCTTCGCCACCTTTCTCGCCAACCGGTTCTGGCTGATGGCGCCGCCGGAGCGCTTCATGGCGGCCAATGCTTTCTTCGAACACCTCGGCCTGGTTGGCGGCTTCGTGCTGGTGGCCTGGTACGACCTGCGTCAACGGCGCAATCGTGGCTAGCCGGGCGCATGGCCGCGGCGCGCCGCCGGCGTCACCGGACCTGGAGTTGACATGAGCCAGGAGGTTTCCGGCGCAGGCGCCGCGCTGGCCGCGCCCGCGGGCGGGCCGTGGAGCCCCCCTTGCGCAACAAGTTGTTCCGGGCCATCTGGCTGGCCACGCTGGCATCCAACATGGGCACCTGGATGCCGCCGTCCGCGAGATGCGGCGCGTGCGCCGGCGGGGCGGGGCGCTGTCATGGAGCCTGTTCGAGGACATGGACGAGCCTGGGCGCTATGTGGAGACGTTTGTGATCGAGTCGTGGCTGGAGCATCTGCGCCAGCATGAGCGCTTCAGTGTGAACGACAAGGCGATCCAGGCCCGCGTCCATGCGCTGCACCTGGGGCCGGCGGCGCCCAGGGTCAGGCACTTCGTGTCCCCGCCGTAGCGAGCGCACGCGACGGCGCGCAAAGCGGCTTGTTCGAGCGGTGGCCGCCGCGTTCGCCCGCGGCGGTTACCCCGCCACCTCCCACCACGGCGGGAGCAGGGCGCGAACCTCCGGCCGCGCAAAGCGGTCATCGATCAGGTGCACCACGCCGCGGTCCGCTTCCGTGCGGATCACGCGCCCGGCCGCCTGCACGACCTTCTGCAGGCCGGGATAGAGATAGCCGTACTCGTAGCCAGAGCCAAACACCGACTCCATCCGGCGCATGGTCAGCTCATTGATCGCATTGAACTGCGGCAGGCCCAGCGTGGCGATGAACGCGCCGATCAGCCGGTCGCCCGGCAGGTCGATGCCCTCCGCGAAGGAGCCGCCCAGCACCGCAAAGCCTATCGCGCAGGCATCCGGCGCGAACGCGTCCAGGAACGCGGCCTGCGCGGTTTCGCTCATGGTGCGGGCCTGGCGGCGCACGGTGATGTCCGGGCAGCGGCGCTCAAACGCATCGGCCACCTGCCGCAGGTAATCAAAGCTGCTGAAGAACGCCAGGTAGTTGCCAGGGCGCGCCCGGTACTGCGCGGCGAGCAGGTCCACGATCGGGGGTACGGAGCGCTCGCGGTCGCGGTAGCGCGTGGAGATACTGCCGGCAATGCGTACCGTCAGCTGGTCGGCGCTGAAGGGAGACTGCACTTCCAGCCAGACCGTGTTCTGGGGCAGGCCAAGCGTGTCGCTCACGAAGCGCGCGGGGTTGAGCGTGGCGGAGAACAGCGTGGTGCTATGGGATGCGGCGAACCGTGGCGCCAGGAAGGGTGCGGGGATGAGGTTGCGCACGGCGAGCCGGCCCTTGTCGCCTTTGCCCTTGATCAGGTGTGTTGTGACGTCGCGGGTACTCGCCTCCTTGCTCAGGTCGAAGACGGAATGCGCGTCGAGCGACTCGGCCAGGCGGCAGAAGTGCAGGGCATCGAAGTAAAAGCGCTGCAGATCGGCGCTCACGCTGGCTGGCTCCTCGGTGAGTTGGTCGAGGATGGCCGAGGCGGTGCGCTCCAGCGCCGAGAGAAACGGCGCGGGAATGTCCGGATACGCGGCGTAGTCGCTTTCCTGCGCCTTCGTGAGCAGGTTCCACTGGCGTCCCAGGCGGCGCAGCGCGGCAGCGACGGGGCCAGACGCCTCGCGCCGCAGCCCCGGCAGGACCGCCGGGTCCAGTTCCGCCGAGTACATCTTGCGCGCGCGGTCGAGCAGGTTGTGCGCCTCGTCGACCAGCACCCCGGCGCGCCAGTCGTTGGCCGCGGCCATGCCATGGAGCATCGCGCCGCGGTCGAAGTAATGGTTGTAGTCGCCGACCACGAGATCGGCCCAACGCGCCATTTCCTGCCCCAGGTAATATGGGCAGATATCGTGCGCCAGCGCGATCTGGCGGATCGCGGCGCGATCGAGCCGTTCCTGCCCGGCGGCATCCAGCCGCGCCGCCGGCAGGCGATCGTAGAAGCCGCGCGCAAGCGGGCACGATTCGCCGTGGCAGGCGAGCTCGGGATGCTCGCAGGCCTTGTCGCGCGCGGTCAGTTCCAGCACCCGCAGCGCCAAGCCCACGTTGGCATCGCGCAGTCCCTGCGCGGCATCCAGCGCCATCTGCCGGCCAGTGGTCTTGGCCGTCAGGTAGAACACTTTGTCGATCTCGCCTTGCGGCACCGCCTTGAGCATGGAGAACAAGGTGCCCGCCGTCTTGCCGATGCCCGTGGGTGCCTGCGCCAGCAGGCAACGGCCCGAGCGCCCGGCGCGATAAACCGCCTCGGCCAGCTCGCGCTGCCCGCGCCGGAACGACGCATGGGGAAACGCCATGCCCGCCAGCGCCTGGTCACGCGCCCCGCGATGGGCCGCTTCCTGCGCGGCCCAGCTGGCAAACTGCTCGCACTTCTCCTCGAAGAACGCCTTGAGTTGCGCGGCCTCGTGATGCTCGCTGAAGGTCGATTCCTGCTGGCTCGCCATGTCGAAATAGACCACGCCCACGTTCATGCCAGCAAGGCCGAGCTTCTCGCACAACAGCCAGGCGTAAATCCTGGCCTGGGCCAGGTGCAGGTGCCGATGGTTCTCCGGCAGCGCCGCCCAGTCCCCGCGCACCGTCTTGATCTCCTCCAGCAGGTTCCTGGCGGGGTCGTAGCCATCGGCACGCCCGCGCACCCGCAGATCCCTGAACTCACCCTCCAGGCTGATCTCCGACTGGTAACCCGACCCGCGGCGCGACTGCACCAGCGCATGCGCGGCCATGCCGTCGGCAGCCGTTGGCGAGGGCGTGAAGCGCACATCGAGGTCGCCCTTTTTCGCAGTGAACTCGCACAGTGCGCGCACGGCGACGGTGTAGGTCATCGTGGGGGGATGGAGGCTAGAGGGAAGAGATTCGTCTCTATGTCAGGAACGAGGCACTTGCGAGCGGGAGTCACTGGATAAGCGTGCTGCGGTGGCGGACGGTAGGAATATAGCGGGTTTCTGCTTTGCGCCGTGGGAGGCGCAGATTCCGGCCTGACGACTCTGTGGGGCTTCGGGAGAGTGCAGGGGATTGCGTTTGGCGGCCGAACCCGACGGACACAATTTTTGACGTATGCAACGGAGATTCAGCTGGTTGCTCAGGCTACATTTGCTTTTGGCTGTTGTGCTGCCAGCTGGAAATGCGAAAGGGCGCTTATTAGGCGCCCTTTCAAAACCGGCCCCGGAGTCTGAGCACTGACTGTTTGGCACTCCGCTTGCGCGGGCGTGGCCAGGAGAAGACCTCACCGGGGATTACCGGGCGAGTATAGCAAACGCGAAATAAGGCATGCAAGACTTCTACCCCGCACTCGTGAAAACCTTCGGCCCGGCTTAATGCGTATCACGATAGCGACGGCACGCCTCTGAACCTGGATGTGGTGGCGCGATACGCGCACAACATGGTCGTCTCACAGAGGCTGAACCCCGCTCTGCACATCTTTGAGGTTGGGCTGCGGAACAACGTGCATCAGGCATTCAGGACGCACTTTGCTGACCCCGAGTGGTATGACAAACCGGGCCTGCTGGGCGTGAAGCAGCGAGCGCAACTTGCGGTCGGGCGGGGCAAGCTCAGTGCCGCCAACAAGGCCGATACACCAGACCGCCTGGTCGCAGAGTTGACGCTTGGATTCTGGGTCGGATTGTTCTCCAGCAACTACGAGCACCACCTGTGGCGCGCCAACGTCTCGCTGCTGCAAGCAGTTTTCCCGCGAGCGCCGCGTCACGCTCGGAACAGAGCCCACATCAGCAGAGTGCTCAACCCGTTGAGAGATTTGCGCAACCGGGTGCCCACTGGGAACGCGTGGCTCACAACCCTAAGCTCAACAATCTTAAGCGGGATATCGACCGCGTCGTAGGTTGGCTGTGCCCTGCCGCGCGGCGCCTGCTCGAACAATGCGATACCTTCGATGACGCGGTCGGCGAAATGGCTGCCGCAACGGTACGTGCCACCGTCGGGGCATGTTTTGAGTTCGAGGAAATTCGCAGCCTATGAGCGCTTTCGCCTTTGTGGTCCACGTCAACCGATAATTGTTGGATGAATCCTGCTTGAAAAAACCACTTCCGCCGGGCTTGGCGCTGCTGTAGCGCCCCTGGACAGCGGCCCCATCCGAACACACTCCAGCACCGCTGGCCGCGCGCGTCGTAGAATTGCGCCATATACCGCACAACCCACTTCCCCGCTCGGCTTGCGCCGGAAGCGCTGCGCCGCGCAGTGCAAGGATGATTGACATGACTGACATGAAGAACCCGTTCCTCAATATCTACGCCCATGGCTTTGCCCGCGTGGCGGTAGGCGTGCCGGTGTGCCGCGTGGCCGACCCGGCCTTCAATGCCGCCGAAACGATCGCGCTGGCCAGGGATGCCGCCAGCCAGGGCGCGGCGCTGGTGGCCTTTCCGGAACTGGGCTTGTCCGCCTATACCTGCGACGACCTGTTTCATCAGCGCGCCTTGCTCGATGCCTGCGAGGCGGCCCTGGCGGACATTGTCGATGCGTCGAAGACGATTGCCACCACGCTGGTGGTGGGGCTGCCGCTGCGGGTCGAGCATCAGCTGTTCAACTGCGCGGCGGTGGTAGCCGGCGGGCGGATCCTTGGCGTGGTCCCCAAGACTTACCTGCCGAACTACTGGGAGTTCTACGAGGCGCGGCAATTCAGTTCGGCGGACAGCGCGGTAGCCACCGAGGTGCTGCTCTGCGGCAGCAGGGTGCCGTTCGGCGCTGGCCTGCTGTTTGAAGCGCAGGACGTGCCGTTCTTGCGCTTCCATGTGGAGATCTGCGAGGACGTGTGGGTGCCGATTCCGCCGTCGTCGTTCGCGGCGCTGGCGGGCGCGACCGTGCTGGTGAACCTGTCGGCCTCCAACATCGTCGTCGGCAAGTCCGGCTACCGGCATCAGCTGGTCAGCCAGCAGTCGGCGCGCTGCCTGGCGGCGTACCTGTACAGCTCGGCGGGCAAGGGCGAGTCGTCCACTGACCTGGCGTGGGACGGGCAGGCGCTGATCTACGAGAACGGCGAGCTGCTGGCCGAGTCCGAGCGCTTTGCGGACAGCTCGCACCTGACCTTTGCGGATGTCGACCTGGAGCGCCTGTCGCGTGAGCGCATGCACCAGACCACGTTCGGCCACTCGGTGCGGCGCCATGGCGCGGAGGTGGCGAAGTTCAAGGTGATCCCCTTCGCCATGAGCATGGCGCTGGACAAGCCACTGCCGCTGCGCAGGACGGTGGAGCGATTCCCCTACGTGCCGTCCGACGCGCGCCGGCGCGACGAGCGCTGCAGCGAGGTCTACAACATCCAGGTGCAGGCGCTGGTCCAGCGGCTGTCGGCCAGCGGCATCTCCAAGGTGGTGATCGGCGTCTCCGGCGGGCTGGATTCCACGCACGCGCTGCTGGTGTGCGCCAAGGCCATGGATCGGCTGAAGCTGCCGCGCACCAACATCATCGGCATCACCATGCCGGGCTTTGCCACCAGCGACCGCACGCTGCTCCAGGCGCGCAAGCTGATGGAGGTGGTGGGCTGCGTGGCGAAGGAGATCGACATCCGGCCAAGCTGCGTCGAGATGCTCAAGGACCTCGGCCATCCCTACGCGTCCGGCAGGCCCGTGTACGACGTCACGTTCGAGAACGTGCAGGCGGGCGAGCGCACCAACCATCTGTTCCGCTTTGCCAATCACAGCCACGCCATCGTGATCGGCACCGGCGACCTGAGCGAGCTGGCCCTGGGCTGGTGCACGTATGGCGTGGGCGATCATATGTCGCACTACAACGTGAATGGCAGCGTGCCGAAGACGCTGATCTCGCACCTGGTCCGCTGGGTGGCAGAGACCGGGCAGATCGGCAATGCCGGCTCCGACGTGCTGCTCGACGTGCTCGGCACGGAGATCAGTCCCGAACTGGTGCCGGGCGACTCCGCCGACGCGCCCCAGCAGAAGACCGAGAATTTCATCGGCCCGTATGAGCTGCAGGATTTCAACCTGTACTACACGCTGCGGTTCGGTTTTACGCCGACCAAGATCGCGTTCCTTGCCCTGAGCGCATGGGGCGACCGCGACAAGGGCAACTGGCCCGACGGGCCGGACGTGGTGCGCAACGTGTACAAGGTGGCCGACATCAAGCGCAATCTGCGCATCTTCCTCGACCGGTTCTTCCGGACCAGCCAGTTCAAGCGCTCGTGCGTGCCGAACGGGCCCAAGGTGGGGTCGGGTGGCTCGTTGTCGCCGCGCGGCGACTGGCGGGCGCCTAGCGATTCGGAGTCCGTGGTGTGGATGAAGGATCTGGAGCGGGTGCCGGACGAGATTTGACCGAGCCGGGTGGCTGTCGACTCTGGCTATCGCCCGACGACGCGCTTGACGATGCGCTTGTCGAACCAGTCATCCAGCATGGCCTTCTCGTAGCGCAGCGGGTCGCTGCTCGCGTAGATGTTCACCGACATCATGAAATCCATGTCGACGAGCCGGTCTTCGCCGCTGGCCAGTACCTGGTCGCCACGGCTCAGGGTGTAGCGCAGTGTCATGCGCGGCCAGGTGATGTCCCGCACCACCCGCAGATCCTGGCCGCGCAAGCGCAGTGGCTCGAAGCGGCCCGCCAGGTCGATGTCGAGCACTTCGATCCTGAGCGTGTCGTCCCGCGGCAGCTTGCGCTCGGCCAGCCGCTCCAGGTGCTGCCGTATATCGTGCTCCACGGCGGCGAGATCTTTCTCGCTTGCGTACGCGTGGCTGTATGCGGCGTCGGTGTAGCTTTCCGGATTGACGAAGGAGACGGAGAGACGGCCGTCGGGCGGCGCGGCAAGCGCGTTGACGCCAAACAGTGCCGCGGCGGCAAAACACAGGTCTTTGCGCATTGCAACCTTCCGTTCCATGATGAACCTATCGGGTTCGACACCGGATGGGGAACGCTTGTTCCGGGCTGGGCCAGCCCCCTATGCTTGCCCGCTCTCACGCGATCGAGAGAACGATCTTGCCGACGCTCTGGTTCGACTCCATGCGCCGGTGCGCGTCGGCTGCCTGCGCCAGCGCAAAGACGCTGTCGATCACCGGCACCAGGCCGTTCTGCCCGAAGCCATCCAGCCAGCGCTCGCCAAAGCGGCGCGTCATGGCGTGCTTGACGGCTGCCGGCCGGGATTTCATCACGGTGCCGATGATCTGGAGATGCCCGAACAGCACCCGGTCCAGCGGCAGCACGCCGCCTTCGGTGCCGCCCATGATGCCGACCTGGACCAGGCGGCCGCCATCCGCCAGCGAGCGGACATTGCGCTCCAGGTAGGGCGCGCCCACGAAGTCGATCACCACATCCACGCCGCGCCCGCCGGTGGCCTCGGCAACGGCTTTGGCGAAATCCACCGACTTGTAGTCGATGCCTACATCCGCGCCAAGCGCGCGCACGCGATCCAGCTTGCTGGCGCCGGCGGTGGCGAAGACCTTTGCGCCGATGGCATGCGCGAGCTGCACCGCCGCCGAGCCGACACCGCCGGCGGCCGCGTGGATCAGCACCGACTCTTCGGGCGCAAGGTGGCCAAGGTGGATCAGCGCCTCATGCGCCGTAACGAACACTTCCGGAATCGCTGCCGCATGGATGTAGTCGAGGCCTTGCGGAATGCGCATGGCCATGCGGTAGTCGATGCGCGCGATCTCGGCGTACGCGCCGCCGCCTACGATGCCCATGACCCGATCGCCGGCCTTGAAGCCCACGGCCTCGGGGCCCACGGCGATCACTTCGCCGGCGATTTCCAGGCCCATGATGGCCGAGTCGCCGAAGTTGGCCCGGCCATAGCCGCCGCGCCGGTGCGTGAGGTCGGCGCGATTCACGCCCACCGCGTGATTGCGCACGAGCAGGTCATGCGTGCGCAGTTCGGGCGCCGGCGCCTCGGCCAGTTGCAGTACGCCGGCGTCGCCGAATTCGTTGAAATCGATGGCTTTCATGGCTTTTTTTTTTGCTGCGGATGACATGGAACCTCGCAGCATATGCCTGCACCTGCGCCGTGATAATGGGCTGAATGTCGGCAACGCTTTTGCGTGGGGCGCAAAACTGCGGCCAGAGCGCTTTGCGCGCAACGCATTCAGCCTGCCATCGCGGTCGGCACGGCCTGCCGCATCGTTTCCACAAAGCGGCGCAGCTTGGCGGGATAAAAGCTGGCATAGGGATAGATCAGGTACATGGGCAGCGACGACGCGCGCCACAGCGGCACCAAGTGCAGCAAGCGGCCTGCGGCGATATCGTCCGCCAGCAGCCACGCGGAGGCTACGCAAACGCCCAGGCCCATTACCGCCGCGCTGCGCAACGCATACAGGCTGTCGGTGCCCACGCGTGGGCGAAAGGTCAGCCGCTGGCTGTCTCCCGTGGTCGCGTGGGTCAGCGACACCTCGTTGCGGTAGAAGGTGCGCAGCGACAGCCACGGCAGCCGTGCCAGCTCGTTGGGGTGCGACGGCATCGCCGCGCCGTCCAGCACCGAGGGCGCCGCCACCACGATGCGGGGCACCTCGCCCAGCCGGATCGCTACCACCGACGGGTCGCTCACCTCGCCAACGTGGATAGCGCAGTCGATGCCCTCGGCAATGAAGTCCGGGGTCTGGTCATGCAATAGCCACTCCACCGTCACCCGTGAGTGACGGCGCAGGAATTCCGCCAGCGGCCCGACCAGTTGCTGCTGGCCGAAGGCATGGGGCACCACCACCCGCAGCGTGCCCTCGGGCTCGTCGCCGGCGCCGCGCAGGTCCGCCTCGAACGCCTCCCAGCCCGCCACCAGCTCCTTGGCGCGGTCGAAGCAGCGCTCGCCATCCTCGGTGAGCTTCATCGCATGGGTGGAGCGCTGCAGCAGGCGCAGGCCAAGCGAGCGCTCCAGGCTTTGCAGGCGGCGGCTGATGGTGGGCTGGGTGGTGCCCAGTTGCGCGGCCGCCGCCGACAGGCTGCCGGCCTCGACGATCCGCACGAAGGTCTGCATCAGCTCGATGCGGTCGGCAGAGGGGGCCGAGGGGGCAGAGGGGGCGGCTGGGGCGGAGGGCTGCGGTTTCATGGTTCGTGGCATGGCGGCTCTTGGTCATGCGCCCGGCGTATAGGCATTGTGCGAAGTGTAGTACTACCGCGTGCCGTGGGCCACCGGCAAACTCCAGCCATGTTTTCAATCTGAGGGCTAACGCGATGTCTTCCATTCAAGCTACACATACAACCGCTGCCGCGCACACAGCGCACACGGCGGATTCCCCCGCCACCGGCTTGCCTGCACGGCTGGTCCTGCTGCTTGCCGCGGGCGCCGGCCTTGCCGTGGCGTCGCTGTACTACAGCCAGCCCATGCTTGGCGTGCTAGGCCCGGACATTGGCGCGTCCAACCGGGCAGTCGGCCTGGTGCCCACGCTCACGCAGCTAGGCTATGCGCTGGGCATCCTGCTGCTGGCCCCGCTGGGCGACCGCTACGACCGCCGGCGCATCATACTGGCCAAGGCCGCCGTGCTCAGCGTCGCGCTGCTGGCCAGCGGCGCCGCCTCCGGCATCGGGCTGCTGCTGGCCACCAGCCTGGCGATTGGCCTGGCCGCGACGATGGCGCAAGACATCGTGCCGGCCGCCGCCACGCTGGCGCCAGAGTCGCACCGGGGCAAGGTCGTCGGCACCGTGATGACCGGGCTGCTGCTCGGCATCCTGCTCTCGCGCGTGCTCAGCGGGTTTGTGGCGGAGCACTTCGGCTGGCGCATCATGTTCGTGATCGCGGCGGTCAGCATCGCGCTGATTGGCCTGGTGGCCGCGCGCGGCCTGCCGCGCTTCAAGCCCACCACGCACCTCGCATACAGCGCGCTGCTGGGCTCGCTGGGCAAGCTGTGGAAGAAGCACGGCGCGCTGCGCCGGGCGACGCTGTCGCAGGGGCTGCTGTCGATCGGATTCAGCGCATTCTGGTCGACCCTGGCCGTGATGCTGCACGGCGCGCCGTTTCACCTGGGCAGCGCGGCCGCCGGCGCGTTCGGCCTGGCCGGTGCCGCCGGCGCGCTCGCCGCACCGCTGGCGGGCCGCCTGGCCGACCGCAAAGGCCCGGAGCTGGTCACCCGCCTGGGCATCGCGCTGACCGCGATCTCGTTCGCCGGGATGCTGCTCTCGCCGCTGCTCGCACCGCACGCACGGCTGTGGCTGATCGCGGCCAGCGCGCTCGGCTTCGACCTTGGCGTGCAAGTGACGCTGGTCGCCCACCAGACCATCGTCTACGGGATCGAGCCCGGCGCCCGCAGCCGCCTCAATGCGGTCCTGTTCGTCGGCATGTTCGTGGGGATGGCGGCCGGCGCCGCGCTGGGCAGCCTGCTGCTGGCGCGCTGGGGCTGGATGGCCGTGACGCTGTTGTCGACCGCGACGGCAATCGGGGCGCTGGTTGTGCGGATGTGGCCGGGGGCGCGGCTGGCCCGGTGAGGTCTTCCCAGCCGTAAATGAAAGGAGCCCCGCCAGCCAGGGAAAGGGCATGGCGGGGCGAAGGTACGGTGCTAGGGGCCACTCACGTACGGGGACGAGTCTGGGGCAGGGAGCGCGCGTCGAATGTCTGTCGCCGCACAGAATGAGGCCGGCACCAGCCGCCAGCTGCATCGCGTGGAGAAGATACCCGGCCACGCGCCAGCAAGTCGACAATGCGCCTTGCATGGCGTCTATCGTGGGGTCGGACACGACCGGATCCTGCGCGGGCAGTGCGGGACCCGGATCATGGCAGGCGCTAAGCGGCAAGCAAGGGGTGCCACGCCATCCAGCTAGTGCCGTGATCCTTGAAGTCTGCGATGCCTGGCTCGGCGACATCGAAGGGCAGCCACGTGGCACCGGACAGCGTTGCCGGCTTGCCCGTCCTGGCAAAGCTTGATATCCCCAGGCGGAACTCGGCGCCCACCTTCTCGAACGTTTCGTCGGGGATGTTCGCCATCATGGGGGCATCAAGCCAGTCGTTGCGGTTGCCGAACAGGAAAGGCAGTTCCAGGCAGTGCGGGCTCATGAGATTTGGCACACGGCTCTGCACGCTGAACCGGTACGGATAGACCGGCTTGCCGGCGGTGGCGAACGCGCTTGCGATCTCGCGTGCCGCGGCGCCGAACAGGCGATACCCGCTCGCATCGACCAGCTGGGTGTACGGCGTGTGATCCGGGCGCGCGGCGGCAAAGGCCGCGTAGTGCTTCATCGCGTCCGCCCCGAAACTGGTCTCGAACCATGCCTTGACCTGCGGCTCCGTGGCATGCACTACCTCGGGCGCCGCCGCCATGAAGGCGGCATTCTCGTCCGCCGTGAAGCCCAGCAGCGACGACGACACGTGTGCCTCCCTGGCCGCGCGCGGCAGGTCGAAGAGCCAGTCGGGGACCAGGCCATCCTCCGCCACCGGCCGGAAGCCGACCGATACCTCGCCGAACCTGGCACGTGCGCGCATCAATTGGCTTTGCGCGGCAAGGATGCCCGTGACAGACAATGCACCGATGTCTTGCTCGCCTGCGGCGTCGAGCAGCGCGAGACTGGTCCGATATGCTTCTTCGGGCGCCAGCGGCGGCAAGGCCGGCAGGCTGAACATGGCATTCCTGTGGAGCAGCCCTTTCGACGCAGGGCTGACGCCAAGCAACCAGGCGTAATAGGCCCCGGCCGACTGGCCGCCCACCGTGACGCTCGCCGGATCGCCGCCAAACCGGCTGATATGCTCCTGCACCCACTCGAGCGCGCGGATCAGGTCGCGAACGGCGCGATTGGCGCCGCGCGCATCGCGGGCATCCGTGAAATGTCCTAGCGCGCCAAGCCGGTAGTTGACCGTTACCACAACCATCCCGCTTTCCCTGGCCACGCGCTCGCCGTCATACCATGCGGCCGTGCCGCCGCCGCTGAGAAAGCCGCCGCCGTGGATAAAGACGTAAACGGGCCGACGCTGCGCATCTTGCGGCGCCCACACATTGAGGAGGAATGCGTCTTCGGATTGCGGGCTGCGGTCGATGCCGTTGCCCATGACATTAGCCAGCCGCGAAGGCGCTTGCGGGAAGACGGCGCCGGGCGCGGTGGCATCGCGTTCGCCAGTCCACGCGGACGGCGGCTTCACTTCGGACAGCCGGTTCCCGGGCTGGGCCCGATCACCATATGGCACTCCGCGAAACGCAAAGACGCCATCTGACGCCTCGCCACGGATGGCGCCGGTGGACAAGGACAACACGACGGACTTCTCTTTGACATGCATGGGATCAGACTCCAGGTTCACGCAATTTACGAAAAAGGAACGGTACGATCGCGGCGCACACCAGCACCGTGGCGCTGACGGCCGCGATGATCTCGGCCAGTCCCACGCCGGAATTGATCAACAGCCCGACGGAGCCCGCGCCCGCCAGCGAACCGATGCGGCCTAGCGCGCTGGCCCAGCCCGCGCCCACGGAACGTATCTGCGTGGGGTAGGCAGCAACCGCCACGGCGTTGAGCACGACGATAGGTCCGCTGATCAAAAAGCCCGAGCAGAACACGGCGATGGCGTACCTTGCGGTGGCATCGGGCGAGGCGATCAGGAGCGGGCTGGCAGCACCGATCAGCAAGGCGATCCCGATAAACTTCAACGGCGCGATGCGCCGGATGGCGAAGGCACCTACCACCGCGCCAACCAGGCCGCCAAACTGGAATAGCGAGGCCGTCCCGGACGCAACGGCAACGCTCTCCCCGCTGCTCTTGATCAAGGTGGGCAACCAGCTGGCGATGACGTAGAAGCTCCCCAAGATCAGGAACATCAGCAGCCACAGCAGCATCGTGGCCGACCTGTACTGCGAACCGAACAGCTGCGCCACGCTCCCCTTCGTGATCTCAACCGAAGGCGTTGGCGTCTTGAACAGCGCTGTGCCAGCCTGGGACGCACCTAGCCTGGCAAGCGCGGCGGCGATCCGGTCCGAAGCGGCGCCAATCTGCACCAGGAACTTTGGCGATTCGGGCAGGAGCGCAAGGATGGCGGGGACGAGCAGGAGCGGCCCGATGCCACCGAGGAGAAACAGCCCCTGCCAGCCGATCGCATCGATCAGTTGCCCGGTCAGGAATCCCGCCACGGCCGAGCCGAACAGGAATCCGCAGAACACGCCGGAAAGCGCGGATGCGCGCCGGCGGGCCGGCAGCAACTCCGCCAGCAGCGCGGCGACGGCGGGCATCGCCACGCCGACGCCCACGCCGGTCATGAATCGCCAGGCCACCAACTGGACCAGCGACGCGCTGAACGCGCAGGCGAGCGTGGCGAGCGCAAAGGCGAATGTGCCGGCAACGAGCACAGGCTTTCGTCCTCGCGTATCCGCAACGCTCCCCGCGGTGATGTAGCCAAGCAGCAGCCCGAACATGCCCGCTGCGATGGCAGCGGAGATCTCGGCCGGCTTCGCGCCGAAGTGCGTGGCAATCTGCGGCGCTATGAAGCCGATGATGGCCGCATCGAAGCCTTCGAGCGCAACCACGGCAAAGCAGATGGCGACGATGCTGCGGCGACGCCGGTTGGGCGGGATGTTGTCGATCACCTCGGAGATATCCTGGGGATCGACGCGCAATGGGGGATTCTTCATGGCTGGCTCTCCTTGTCCGCTCAGAATGCGTGCTCGATAAAGAGCCCGGACAGCACCTGCTTGCTGTTGTCCGACGGGCCGGCGGCGCCGTTGATAAACGCCTTGGCGTCCGCCGTGCCCCCCGCCTTCTGGAACGCCGCTTGCAGGTAGATATGCGTTCTGAGCGACAGCGCCTTGTCGAGCTTGAGCAGGACCTGGTGGGCGTAGCGATCCTGTAACGCGGCGTTGCCCTTCATGTACTGGTAGTGCACGTTGATCGTGTAGTCACCGCCGACCGGCACCGTAGCGCCCGCGCCGAACGTGTCGATCGCACCATTGGTGGCCGCGTTCCTGGTGCGGGTGTAAGACCCCGCAATCGTCGCTTCGTCGATGTTCCACTTCGCCCCCAAGCCCATCGTCTGGAAGCGTGCGTGGCTGGTCGGCGTGCCGCTATCCCTGAAATCCGTATAAACGGCGGCGGCGCCATAGCGCGGGGTTTCATAGAGAGCGCCAAGGCTGTAGGTGCTGCCGTCGTGGATCGAGCTGGTGCGCTCGCCCAAGGCATACATCGCGCCAAGCTTGAGTGGCCCGAACTGCTTCGTGTACTTCATCGCATTGGCCAGCGCTTCGCCGTTGGTCCGGTCCGCGTCGAATGAACCGATGCGAGCTGGGCTATAGACGCCGCCGAAGTTCAGGAAGGGCCCCTGCGGACTGCCCCAGATGCCGCCGAACCATGAGCCGCTGAAGCCAGGAATCGTCAGGTAGTCGAACATGAAATCGCGGGTGTATCCCAGGGCCAGGTCGCCCAGCGAGCCGCGCAGCCCGACAATGGCGTTGGTGTTGAAGAGTTGCCCGACCGTCTGGCCGTTGTTCGCAAAGAATCGGCCAGCCAGCCTGAAATACGCCGCCATATCCTGCGACAGCGTTTCGGATCCGTTCATGGCGATGTAGTTGGGCCGGTACGGAGCGGAGTCGACGCCGTAGCGGGACGCTCCACCGACGTTCGACGTCATGGTGGGGCCCGCCGCTACCAGGCCGCTGAGCGAAATGCCGTTGGGTTGCGCGGCCCCCGCATTGGGCGCCACGCCCAGTGCGGTTGTCGCCAGGCTTGCCAGGCATAGCTGGCGCAGATGGGCTCGCGGAAATGCACTCCCCGGGATGGCGGGCCTACAGCCTCTCTTCGTCATCGTTTCCTCCTTTCGTGGATTGGGTTGGACCCGCTCAGCGCATTGCGCGGCGACCTCTTTTCTGTCCGGCCAAGACGTGCCGCATAGGCGATGTCTTTACCCGTCGCCGATGGTAGAGCGAAGCCGGAGCGGCAGGACATGACGAATTTGAGAAGCCTCATGCGTAGGTCGCATGGCCTCACGCAGGCAGCCGATATGTTTTTGAGGAAGATTGAAAGAAGGAAGGCGAACGCGTGCCCCGGCGCTGGAAGGCCGCAAGGGCAGCAGTGCGCTGCGGGTGTGATTGACGGCGAGTCGGGGTGCCCGCGAACGGGACGAGCCGGATGCTCAGGGGTTGCCGGCACCCCAGGATGACTCGACCACGCGCCGCAGGCTGAGGATGAAGCTGCGCATCTGTCGCGTGCTGGTCCGGTCGCGCCGCCAGATGGCCGATAGCGGACCAGGGCTGAGGTTAAACGACAGCGGGAGGATGCAAACCTCATTGTGCGCGGCCATGAAGCGTGCCGCGCTTTCCGGGAGTTGCCACAGGAAGTGGCCGCGCGAGATCAGCTCGCGCCCCAGTTCCAGCGAGAGCGCGCCCACGATCTCAGGGGCCGGGAGACCGGCTTCCCGGACTTCATTCACCAGCATTTCGCGAAAGATGCTTCCTGGTGGCGCGGAGATCCAGGGGTACTGGACGCACGTAGCGAGATCGACATCCTGCCTGGCCAGCGGATGATCCGGTGCGCACGCAAGCACGATGCCGTCATGCACCAGAGTGGCAGTCCGGTAGGTTTCTGCGCTCTGGCTTCTCGGGGTGCGGCTGATGAGCAGGTCGATAGCGCCTGCATCCAGCTTCTCGATCAGGGCCTCGTGCGACCCGACCTCTACCGTGATCTCCACGCGAGGATTCGCCTGCCTGAACAGCAGGATGGCTTCCGCTAGCGGCCACCTGCTGAACATCGAAAAGCAACCCAGGATCATGTTGCCGAGATCGCCCCTGGCGATGGCGCCCAGATCCGCCTCGGCCTTGTGGAAGCCGCTCAGGAGCAATGCCGCATGGCGGCACATCGCGGTCCCGAGCGCCGTGGCGATCATGCCCTTCGCGGAGCGCTCGAACAGCTTTCCGGCAACGATCTCCTCGACCTCGGCAACTGCGCGGGAGAGGCCGGACTGCGTCATGTGCAATTGCTCGGCGGCCTTGGACAGGTTTCCAAGCTCCGCGACGGAGAGAATGATCTCCAGATGCCGCGTCCGAAGCTTTCCGCGAAATGGGGTCATTGTTGGGTTTGAATGCACGTTCGGGATGCGCCCCCTCAATCCGGGCGACGGGAACCGCGATCTTACCCGCAAGTGCCGCCGAGGCGGTGCCTGCGCCGCGCGCGCCCAACTACGAGGTTGTGCCTGACCCCGCCACGAGCGCGACGGGTGCCATATGCTCCGCTTTGCCCTCTGCATGCTGCGCCGACGCCGAGCGCCGATGATCGATCAGCAGAACCGCCATCATCGCGATCACCGCAGGAATGGCGATGGCCACGAAGTTCTGCTGCAGCGGCAGCGACATGCCCACCAGCGCGCCGATCACGATCGGCGCCAGGATGGCCCCGCTGCGCCCGATGCCCGAAGCCCAGCCGATACCCGTGGCGCGGACCGCCATCGGGTAGAACTGCCCCGCATAGGCGTAGGTGACGATCTGCGTGCCGATCGTCGACGCACCAGCCAGCGCCACCAGCACGAACAGCAGCGCGGTGGGCACCGGGTAGCCCAGCAGCGTGATGGATACCGCGGCCAGGGCGTACATGCCGACCAGTACGTATTTGATGTTGAAGCGGTCCGCCAGCCAGCCGCCGCCGATGGCGCCGACCATGGCGCCGAAGTTCAGCACCAGTACGAAGGTGAGCGCCGAGCCCAGGCTATAGCCTGCGCCGGCCATCATCTTGGCCAGCCAGGAGCTGAGCGCGTAAACCATGAACAGGCACATGAAGAACGCCACCCAGAACATCACCGTGGAAAAGCCGCGTCCGTCCTGGAACAGTTTGCCGATGGGCGCATCGCCGGCCTTGTCGCCGGCGGGCAGGGCGAACTGGTCGCCGGGCTGGGGCTGGTAGCCCGGCTCCAGGCGGGAGGCGATGTGCTTGAGCGCGTCGATCTGGCCCGATTTGATCAGGAAGGGCATGGACTCCGGCAAGGATCTCAGGATGACCGGGATCAGCAGCGCCGGCAGGCCGGCGGCGATGAAGACCGATTGCCAGCCGTAGTTTTCAATCATGCCTTTGCCGAGCAGGGCGGCCAGCATGCCGCCGACCGAGTAGCCGCTGAACATCAGCGTGACCATGGTCCCGCGAAGCTTGCGCGGCGAGTATTCGGTCATCTGCGCCACCACGTTCGGCATCACGCCGCCGATGCCCAGGCCGGCCAGGAAGCGCGTGACGCTGAACGTGACGGGATCGCTGGTGAAGCCCGCCGCCGCGGTGAAGACGCTGAACAGCAGGATGCAGATGGCGATGGCGCGGCGCCGCCCGATGCGGTCGGCCACGGTGCCCATGAAGATCGCACCGAACATCATGCCGAACAGCGCGGCGCTGACCATGAAGCCGGCGCTGGTGGCGTCCACGCCCATGCTTTTCATGATCGACGGCAGAGCGATCCCCACCACGGCCAGGTCATAGCCGTCGAAGATGATGATCAGCGCGCACCAGAGCAGCACCAGGCCGTGGAAGCGGTTGAAGCGGGCCTCGTCGGCCAGCTTGTGGACATCGATTTGTCGCATGGGTTGTCTCCTTGTGTTTTTTGGTGGCTATTTGCTCCCCTCTCCCGCACGGCGTATGCGGGGCTGGGGAGAGTGGGCGGGCGCTCGCTATGCCGTGGTGCTGTCAACACCGTTGGCTTCGCTTCAAGGGGCACCTGGCCAAACCGCCCCTCTCCCCAACCCTCTCCCCATGAGGGGAGAGGGAGTGACAGCCGTCGTCATCGCGAACGGCTCTGGCCTATCTGCTCAGGCTGGCGCGCCTTCCAGCTCGCGCAGCCTGAAGCGCTGGATCTTGCCCGTGGCCGTCTTGGGCAGTGCGGCAACGAACTCGATGACGCGCGGGTATTTGTAGGGCGCGAGCCGTTCCTTGACGAAGGCCTTCAGCTCCGCCTCGCTGACCTGTGCACCGGCCTTGCGGACCACGAATGCCTTGGTCTTGGTGAGGCCGGCCGAGTCCGGCACGCCGATCACGGCGGCTTCTAGCACCGCGGGGTGCTGCGCCAGCGTGGCTTCCACTTCGAACGGGGAGACATAGATGCCGCTGACCTTGAGCATGTCGTCGCTGCGCCCGGCGTAGCTGTAGCTGCCGTCGGCGTTGCGCGCGTACTTGTCGCCGCTCTTGGTCCAGCCGCCGCGGAAGGTCTCGCGGGATTTCTCCCGGTTGCCCCAGTACATCAACGCCGCGCTCGGACCCTGGATATAGAGGTCGCCCACATCGCCGTCGGGCACGGCGTGGCCGTCTTCGTCGCGCAGCTCCACGGCATAGCCCGGCACCGGCCAGCCCGTGGTGCCGTAGCGAACCTGCCCGGGGCGGTTGGACAGGAAGATATGCAGCATTTCCGTGGAGCCGATGCCGTCGATGATTTCGCAACCGAAATGCGCGGTGAAGCGCTCGCCCAGGTCGGCCGGCAGGGCCTCGCCGGCGGAGGAGCACAGGCGCAGCGAGACCTGCTCGCGCGCGGGCAGCCCGGGCGCGGCGAGCATGCCCGCGTAGCCGGTCGGCGCACCGAAGAACACGGTCGGCTGATAGTCCAGCCAGCGCTTGAACGTGGCCTCCGGGGTTGGCCGCTCGGCCATCAGCACGACCGTGGCGCCCACGCTGAGCGGGAAGGTCAGGCCGTTGCCGAGCCCGTAGGCAAAGTAAAGCTTTGCGGCCGAGAAGCAGATGTCGGCCTCGCCCAGCGAGAGTACGGGCTTGGCATAGAGCTCGGCGGTCCAGTACGGGTTGCCCTGGCTGTGCAGCACGCCTTTGGGGCGTCCGGTGGAGCCTGACGAATAGAGCCAGAAGCCGGGGTCGTCGGGGCCCGTGGCCGCCGGCGCGGACAGCGGCGCATGGCGGTCGATCAGCGCATCGAGCGCGACCATGCCGTCGGCCAGCGGGGCGGTTGGCTGCGAGACGATCACGGTGCCGGCTTCGTGGCCGCCCTGGGCGATGGCCTGCTGCAGCACCGGCAGCAGCGTGCCCGATACCAGCACGGCCTGCGCGCGGCTGTGCTGCAGCATATAGGCGTAGTCGTCGGCGGTGAGCAGCGTGTTGACCGCCACGGGCACGATGCCGGCGTACATCGCGCCGAGGAAGCACACGGGCCAGTCGTTGCCATCGTGCATCAGCAGCAGCACGCGTTCTTCGCGATGGATGCCGAGGGCCTGCAGCGCGGCGGCAACGCGGCGGATGCGCTCGGCCAGCTCGCCGTAGCTCATCGTGCCGTGGTCGTCGATGTAGGCGGTCTTGCCGGGCCGCTGCGCATTGCACGCGATCAGGTGCTGGGCGAAGTTGAACGGCGTGCCGGGCGGCTGGACTTGTGGTTCGGCGGTCATGCTTGTCTCCCCTTATGGGTGCATCGATGGATCGATGCCTCGGTGGGTTTGCCTCTTTGGCGAATATAGGCGCTGTACAGGCGCTAGATGGATGCGCTACAGCTGTGCCAGCACGTTAGTGCTGGCCTGCACGGCGCTGCGCCGATGATAGAAATTCAGCGCGCGCGGCCCGCCTAGTTCTTCGCCGCCACCGGCGCGGCCGGGCCCGCCGTGCAGCGACTGCGGCATGACGTTGCCGTGCCCGGTATGGAGCTTGGCCACCTCGGGAGAGATCACGTGGACGCGGCCGTGGCTGTCGGCCAGTTCCACCGCGGCGGCGGCCAGCGCATCGGCATTGCTGCCGTATAGCGATGCCACCAGCGAACCCTGGCCCCGGCGCACCAGGGCCAGCGCATGCGCGCTATCGCGGTAGGGCACCAGCGTGGCCACGGGGCCAAACACCTCGGTATCGTGCACGCGATCGGCGGCATCCGCGTTGCGCGCACCCAGCAGCGTGGGCCCGACGCAGCAGGCCACGGCCGGATCGGCATCGACCAGCGCGTGCTTGGCGCCGTCGTGCAGTACCTCGGCTTGCGCCTGCAGATAGGTGAGCCCATCGCGCACGGACGCGAGTTGCGCCCGGCTGACCAGCGCGCCCATGCGCACCGATTCATTGCGGGGATTGCCCACCGTGATCTTGGCCAGGCGGGCGCCGATGGCGTCGGCGGCAGCGCCATACAGCGCCTCGGGCACGAAGATGCGGCGGATGGCCGTGCATTTCTGCCCGGACTTGACGGTCATCTCCCGCGCGGCCTCCTTGGCCAGCAGGTCGAACGCTTCGCTGCCGGCGGCCTCGCCGGGCAGCAGCAGGGCCGAGTTGACGCTGTCGGCCTCGATATTGACGCGCACCGAGCGCTGCGTCACCGCCGCGTGCGAGCGGATCAACGCGGCGGTCTCGGCCGAGCCGGTGAAGGAGACCACGTCGAACGGCTGCAACTGGTCCAGCAGCCCGGCCGCGCTGCCGCACACCACCGACAGCGCGCCGGGGGGCAACACGCCGGCATCCACCACGTCCCTGACCATGCGCTGGGTCAGCCAGGCGGTGGCCGTCGCGGGCTTCACGATCACGGGCACGCCCGCCAGCAGTGCCGGCGCGGCCTTTTCCCACAAGCCCCAGCTCGGGAAGTTGAAGGCGTTGATCAATAGCGCCACGCCACGCGTGGGCACCAGCACATGCTGCGACTGGAACAGCGGGTCCTTGCCGAGCCGCGCGGCATCGCCGTCGATCAGGTAGTGCCGGTCGCCCAGCGCGTCGCCGAGCTTGGCGTAGGTGCCGAGGGTAAAGATGCCGCCATCGATATCCACGGCGGAATCGTTGTGCACGGTGCCGCTGTTGGCGGTGGCGATCTCGTAATAGGCATCGCGGTTGGCCTGCAGGATCTTGACGATGGCGGCCAGCCTGGCGGCGCGCTCGCGGTAGGTCATGGCGCGCAACGCGGCGCCGCCTTGCTCCCGCGCAAAGGCAAAGCCGGCGGCAAGGTCCAGGCCGGTGGCGTCCACGCGCACCAGCGCATTGCCCAGCACGGGGTCGGACAGCGTTGCGCCGGCGCCGGAGCCGGCTTGCCAGCGGCCGCCGAGATAGTTGGAGAGCAGTTCGGTCATGGAGGGGGTCTCAGCGGGTGAAGTCGATGCGGCCTTCGGGCAGCAGGTAGAGCACGAGCGCGCGGCCATGGCTGACGGTGGGCCGGTGCGCGCTGCCCGGCGGGCAGACTAGCCAGCCGGCGGGGCGGCCGTCGAACTCGGCGGTGTCGTCGATCGGCACGACCAGGTCGATCTCGCCGTTGGGGTGCGTGTGATGCGGGCCGGCGATGTCTGTCATGTCGACCACATCGACGGAGAAGCCGTGGAGGTCCTCGGCCGGCTTGAAGATGCGGCCATAGCGGATGCCGCCGCCCTCGCGCTCGCACAGCCAGCCCTCGGCCACGCCGGCCAGGCATGCGTCCTTCAGTTCGGAGTACGTGGTGCTGCCTACGCCATGCTCGGCATTCAGCCAGGTATCCAGGGCGGCATCGAGAGGGCGGCCGGCAATGCGGGCCGTGAGCCGCGCGATCTGCTCGCGGAATTCGGTTGGGGACATGAAAGGGGCTCCGTTGGACTTAGCCGGGTTGCATACCCGCGCTCCATGCATTATTGTGCATGTGTGAAACATAGAGCCGCGAAGAAACCATGTCAAGCACTATATTGCATGTTCCCGGGTTAACGCGGGAGGCTGCTGACGAGCACGACGCCGATGCCGCGCAAGGCAACGGCAGCGCCACAGAAGCGGGCGCGGCCGAGAAAAACGCCTTTCTCGTCGCATTGGGCGAGCGCGTGCGTGAGCTCCGTTCGCGCCGTGGCTTGACCCGCAAGTCCACGGCGCTGGCCGCGGGTGTGTCGGAGCGGCATCTGGCCAACCTGGAGTACGGCAGCGGCAATGCGTCCATCCTGGTGCTGCTGCAAATCGCCTCGGCGCTGCACTGCTCGCTGGCCGAGCTGCTTGGCGATGTGTCCACCTCATCGCCCGAATGGCTGCTGATCCGGGAACTGCTGGAACACCGCGACGAAGGCACGCTGCGCCGCGTGCGTATTGCCGTTGGCGAGTTGCTCGGCACCGGGGGCGGCAACGCCGCGCGCAGCCCGCACGTGGCGCTGATCGGGCTGCGCGGCGCCGGCAAGTCCACGCTGGGCGGCATGCTGGCCGAGGATCTGGGCTTTCCCTTTGTGGAGCTCAGCCGCGAGATCGAGAAGTTCGCCGGCTGCAGCATCTCGGAAATCCAGGGGCTGTACGGCATGAACGCCTATCGCCGCTACGAGCGGCGCGCGCTGGAAGAGGCCATCCAGATCTATCCCGAAGCGGTGATCGCCACCCCCGGCGGCCTGGTATCCGACCCCGCCACCTTTAACCTGCTGCTGGCCCATTGCACCACGGTGTGGCTGCAGGCGAGCCCGGAAGATCACATGAACCGCGTGCGCGCCCAGGGCGATTTCCGGCCGATGGCCGCCAGCAAGGAGGCCATGGAAGACCTGCGCCACATCCTGGCCGGCCGTGCCGCCTTCTATTCCAAGGCGGATTTCAGCGTCGACACCAGCGCCGAGCCGCTGGACTCGACCTTCCTGACGTTGCGGGAGCGGGTCCGCTACGCACTGCAGTTGCCGCTCTGACTCTTTTGTGGGTAGATGCACAATATTGCTTGACGGATTTTTAGTGCATGAACTATAGTTCGTTCACTAACACCCGATCCATGCACTATTGTGCTTCATTGCTGAGGAGACACAGCCATGACTACCGCCCCCCGCGTCGAATACCAGACTGACCCGTCCCAGTACAAGCACCTCAAGCTGACGTTCGACGGCCCCATTGCCACGCTGGCGGTAGACATCGATGAGAACGCCGGCCTGCGTCCCGGCTACAAGCTCAAGCTCAACAGCTACGACCTCGGCGTCGACATCGAGCTTAACGATGCGGTCAACCGCATCCGCTTCGAGCATCCCGAGGTGCGCACCGTGGTGGTCACCAGCGGCAAGGACAAGGTGTTCTGCTCCGGCGCCAATATTTTCATGCTGGGCGTCTCCAGCCACTCCTGGAAGGTGAACTTCTGCAAGTTCACCAACGAGACGCGCAACGGGCTGGAAGACTCCTCCAGGCACAGCGGCCTGAAGTTCCTCGCCGCGGTCAATGGCGCCTGTGCGGGCGGCGGCTATGAGCTGGCGCTGGCCTGCGACGAGATCATCCTGGTGGACGACCGCTCCTCTGCCGTGAGCCTGCCCGAAGTGCCGCTGCTGGGCGTGCTGCCCGGCACCGGCGGGCTGACCCGCGTGACCGACAAGCGCCATGTGCGCCACGACCTCGCGGATATCTTCTGCACCACCACCGAAGGCGTGCGCGGCCAGCGTGCCAAGGACTGGCGCCTGGTGGACGACATCGCCAAGCCTGCTGTGTTCGCGCAGAAGGTACAGGAGCGCGCCCTGGCCCTGGCCGCGCAGAGCGACCGCCCGGCGAACGCCAGCGGCGTGGCGCTGACCCCGGTCGCGCGCACGCTGGAGGCCGACGCGCTGCGCTACACCCACGTCACCGTCGAGATCGACCGCGCGGCGCGCAAGGCTACCTTCATCGTGAAAGGCCCATCTGCCACGCAGCCCACGAGCGTCAGCGCCATCGCCGAGGCCGGCGCCGCCTGGTACCCGCTGCAACTGGCGCGCGAACTGGAAGACGCCATCCTGTCGATGCGCACCAACGAGCTCGAGATTGGCACCTGGCTGATCAAGACCGAAGGCGATGCCGCCAACGTGCTGGCCATGGACGCCACGCTGCTCGCCAACAAGGATCACTGGCTGGTGCGCGAGACCATCGGCCTGCTGCGCCGCACGTTCTCCCGCCTGGATGTGTCCTCGCGCAGCCTGTTCGCGCTGATCGAGCCGGGCTCCTGCTTTGCCGGCACCTTCCTTGAGCTGGCACTGGCGTGCGACCGCAGCTACCACCTGGCGTTGCCGGACGACGAAGCGCGCGCGCCCAGGATCACCGTGGCCGAGACCAATTTCGGGCTGTACCCGATGGTGACCGGGCAGAGCCGCCTGGGCCGGCGCTTCTATGACGAGCAACCGGCGCTGGACGCGGTGCGCGCCAAGGCCGGCCAGCCGCTGGACGCCGACGCCGCATTCGCGGTGGGCCTCGTCACCGCCAACCCGGACGACATCGACTGGACCGACGAGGTGCGCATCGCGCTGGAAGAGCGCGCGGCCATGTCGCCGGATGCGTTGACCGGCATGGAAGCCAACCTGCGCTTCAACGGCCAGGAAAACATGTTCACCCGCATCTTCGGGCGGCTCACCGCCTGGCAGAACTGGATCTTCCAGCGCCCCAACGCGGTGGGCGAGAAGGGCGCGCTCAAGGTCTACGGCAAGGGTGACAAGGCCGCGTTCGACTGGAACCGCGTCTGACCTGCAATCCTGCAATCGCACACGAAGCCTGACCCGAAGCCGAACCCGAACACGCCGCATCCAACGCATAGCCAGCCCGGAGACCATGATGTCCAGCATCAACTACAGCGACAAGATCCCCAACAACGTCAACCTCAGCGAAGACCGCACGCTGCAGCGCGCGCTCGAGCAATGGCAGCCCAACTACCTGAGCTGGTGGAACGACATGGGCCCGGACGGCTCGCAGGATTTCGATATCTACCTGCGCACCGCTATCAGCGTCGACCCGCAGGGCTGGGCGCACTTTGGCCACGTGAAGATGCCGGACTATCGCTGGGGCATTTTCCTGAACCCCGCCGAGGCCAACCGCAAGATCCACTTCGGTGACCACAAGGGTGAAGACGCCTGGCAGGACGTCCCCGGCGAATACCGCGCCAACCTGCGCCGCATCATCGTCACGCAGGGCGATACCGAACCCGCATCGGTGGAGCAGCAGCGCCACCTCGGCCTGACCGCGCCGAGCATGTACGACCTGCGCAACCTGTTCCAGGTCAACGTGGAAGAAGGCCGCCACCTGTGGGCCATGGTCTACCTGCTGCACAAGTATTTCGGCCGCGACGGCCGCGAAGAAGGCGAAGCGCTGCTGGAGCGCCGCAGCGGCCAGCAGGACAACCCGCGCATCCTGCAGGCGTTCAACGAACAGACCCCGGACTGGCTGTCGTTCTTCATGTTCACCTACTTTACCGACCGCGACGGCAAGTTCCAGTTGTGCGCGCTGGCCGAGAGCTCGTTCGATCCGCTTGCCCGCACCACCAAGTTCATGCTGACCGAGGAAGCGCACCACATGTTCGTTGGCGAGAGCGGCGTGTCGCGCGTGATCCAGCGCACCTGCCAGGTGATGAACGAGCTCAAGACCGACGACCCGGCCCGCCTGCGCGCCGCCGGCGTGATCGACCTGCCGACCATCCAGCGCTACCTGAACTTCCACTACAGCGTGACCATCGACCTGTTCGGCGCGGATGAGTCGAGCAACGCCGCCACCTTCTACAGCACCGGCCTCAAGGGCCGCTACGAGGAAGGCAAGCGCACCGACGACCACGTGCTCAAGGGGCAGACGTACAAGGTCCTGCAGGCCACCGGCGGCCAGCTGGTCGAGAAGGAAGTGCCGATGCTCAACGCGCTCAACGAAGTGCTGCGCGACGATTACATCAAGGACAGCGTGGCCGGCGTGGACCGCTGGAACCGCGTCATCGACAAGGCCGGCATCCCGCTGCGCCTGAAGGTCCCGCACAAGGCGTTCCACCGCAATATCGGCGCACTCTCCGGCGTGAAGATCTCGCCGGATGGCCGGGTGATCTCGGATGCGGAATGGAAAGCCAACGTCGACCAGTGGCTGCCGAGCGAGACCGACCGCGCCTATGTGGCGAACCTGATGGGCCGCGTGGTGGAACCCGGCAAGTTCGCCGGCTGGATCGCGCCGCCGGTGATGGGCATCAACCGCCAGCCGGTGGATTTCGAGTACGTGCGCTTCAACTGAGCGGCACGCAAGAAGACAGTGGCGCGAGGGCCTGCGGGCCCCACGCCCGAAGGCCCCGGCCACAGGGGTCGCATCACCCCCGGAGTTCGCCATGGACATGTCCGACATCCAGGTCATCAGGCAGCACCTGATCGACCCCGAGATCTGCATCCGCTGCAATACCTGCGAGGCCACCTGCCCGGTCGCCGCCATCTCCCACGATTCGCGCAACTACGTGGTCGATGCGGACAAGTGCAACGGCTGCATGGCCTGCATCTCACCATGCCCGACCGGCTCGATTGACAACTGGCGCACCATGCCGCGCGCCAAGGCATACAGCATCGTCGAGCAGTTTGGCTGGGACACGTTGCCTGACGACCTCTCGCCCGAGCAACTTGCCGAGGAAGGCGTGGCGGCGGATGCAGAGCCGGTTCTCGAATCCGCGGCGGTGTCATTGCCAGCGGCTGTCACCGGCGACGACGTATTCAACAGCGCCCAATACGGCGCCACCGTGCCGCCGTGGTCGGCGGCGCACGCCTATACCAACCTCTACGGCGCCAAGTCCGCCGCTCGCTCCGTCACGGCCACCGTGGTCGGCAACGCGCGCGTCACCGCGGTCGGGCGTGACTACGATACGCACCACATCGTGCTGGACTTCGGCACCGCGCCGTTCCCGGTGCTGGAAGGCCAGTCCATCGGCATCGTGCCGCCCGGCGTGGATGCCAGCGGGCGCCCGCACCATGCGCGCCAGTATTCGCTCGCCAGTGCGCGCAATGGCGAGCGGCCCGGCTACAACAATATCTCGCTGACCATCAAGCGCGTGCTGGAAGACCACCAGGGCAATCCGGTGCGCGGCGTGGCGTCGAACTATATGTGCGACCTGCAGGTGGGCGACAAGGTGGATGTGATCGGGCCGTTTGGCGCGAGCTTCCTGATGCCTAACCATCCACGCTCCAATATCGTGATGATCTGCACGGGCACCGGCAGCGCACCGATGCGCGCGATGACGGAATGGCGCCGCCGGCTGCGCAAGTCAGGCAAGTTCGAGGGCGGCAAGCTGATGCTGTTCTTCGGCGCACGCACGCAGGAGGAGCTGCCTTACTTTGGCCCGCTGCAGAGCTTGCCCAGGGACTTCATCGATATCAACCTTGCATTCTCGCGCACGCCGGGGCAGCCCAAGCGCTATGTGCAGGACGTGATGCGCGAGCGCGCGGCCGACCTGGGCCCGTTGCTGGCGGACCCGAACACCTGCTTCTACGTCTGCGGGCTGAAGAGCATGGAGGAGGGCGTGGTGCTGGCTTTGCGGGACGTGGCGCAGCAGGCGGGTTTGTCGTGGGACACGGTGGGTGCCGCGCTGAAGAAGGATGGGCGGCTGCACCTGGAGACGTATTGAGAGGGTGTGAACTACAACTATATGGATGCGCCAAAGCCGTTTGGAATGACGACGGCTGCTCGCTCCCTCTCCCCTCATGGGGAGAGGGTTGGGGAGAGGGGCGGTTTGGCTAGGAGCCACTGAAAGCGAAGCCAATGGGTTTTGCCCTGTCGGCCTCGACCGATGCTGATGGTTTGCCCCTCTCCGGCGCAGCGGATGAGGGCCGGGGGAGAGGGCAGTCGTTCGCCAGGAACGATACGCCACAGCCGACCCAACCCTCTTTCTCAAAACCCATAGCTAACCGAAGCGATCACCCGATTCTCCTGATGCACGCCAAACCGGTTATAACCGCCGATGATCCACTGCACCCCGGCACTAAGGGGAGTCCCCGGGATCGGCGCGGCCAGCGCCAGGGTCAGATGCCGGAAAGCGCCGCTAGAGGGCGTGTTGCCTGCAAAGCAGCCATTGACCACAAAAGCGCTATGCGGCCCGCATGAAGTCCCGGTCAGCGTATCCGTAGTGCCCAGGTATTTGCCCTCCTTCTTGTACGTATAAGCCCCGACCGTGCCGGTAAAGGTAATGCCGTACGGCAGGGTCGTGCTATAGACCAGCGTCCAGTACGTGTCCCCCTTGTTGCCCCATACCACGTCGTTGAGCAGCGTCTGCGCGTTGAGGCTGAACGGACCGTAGCTCAAGCCGAGCTTTGTCTCCAGCGCGTTGGCGTGCGAACCATTGATGTAGTAGTAGCCGGTCAGTCCTGCCGTGTAGCCAAGGTCGCCGATGATCTTGCCGCTGTAGGCGCCATAGAAATCGTTCTCGACCGACTTGGCGGTCTGGAAGCTCGTGATCGAGCGGTCGCTGTAGGAGTTGCCGAGCTGCTGGTACGAGTAGTTGATCATCGACGCCCAATAGCCGATGCTCCAGCCGCTCTCGTGCGCCAGGTCCACGCCCCACTGCAAGGCCGGTATCGAGGATTCCGGCGCGTCGCCGCCGGCGTTGCCCAACGGGGCGCCGTTGCCGTAGGTGGTGGTCGCGCCGCGCAGCACGTAGCGCGATACCGCATCGAGATGGCCGGTGAACGTGTAGGGGCTGGCCGGCTCGGCGGGCTTGGTGGCGCCGGCATCGGCCAGCTGGCCGCTGTCCTGCGCGTGGGCTTGCGTGGCGCAGGCAATCAGCGCGCAGGCGGCGAAGCGCGCCGGCACGGCGCGCAGCAACAATGGACGAAGCGGACGACGGGGAAGCATGCCAGTAGTAGGGGCGAACATGGTCGAACTCACGGTCAACAACGGTGGGTGGGAGGTAAAGCAAACGGAAATCGGGGCGGGCGATGCGCCCGCCTGAGCCTGCAAGCGCGGCTAAGGCTCAGTGGGGATCGCGGCCTGGTGAGCCCGCCACGCGCGCCAGCCGCCAAAGGCGGTGACATCGGTGGCGCCCGCAAGGCCGCCGGGCTCGCAGATAAAGCCGGGCACGCTGCTGCCATCGGCCAGTACCGTGCGGCCAATGCCGAGCGGCGCGGGAATGCCCGCGACAAAGCTGCCGAAGCGGGCTTCGGGCATCTCCCACACTTCGACCTCAATGGCGGCGCCTGCCTCTGCGTCGCCCACGCGCACCAGCCCGGGCCGCTGCACGCCAGCGCCAGCCAGCGCGTAGAGGCGATAGCAGGGAGCCGTGCTTGTGCGCGCCACCAGGCGCGCGCCGCGTTCGGCGAGTTGATGGTGCAGGGGCTGGCCTTCCAGATGGGCGCCGCAAACCGCAACCCGTAGCTGGCCGCTGCACACTGCGCTCGGCATGGTTGCGCTTTGCGCAGGGCCGCTGCTACCCGTCGCGCCCAGCGTCGCCGCCTTGCCAGTCAGTGCCTGCTGCCAGCGCCGCGCCAGATGCAACAGCGGCACGTCCTGATGCGCCGGCGCCGCCAGCGTGATGCCGAAGGGCAGGCCATCCGCCAGGAAGCCTGCCGGCACCGCAACGCCGGCGCAATCCAGCAGGTTCATGAAATTGGTGTAAAGGCCAAGCTCGCTGTTGCGCGCGATCGGCTCCGCCAGCATGGCGGCGATGCTCGGGTGCGAGGGAACGGTCGGCAGCAGCAGCGCGTCCGCCTGCAACCACGCCGCCTCGCTCTGGCGCTGGAGCGCGCGCAGCCGGTACATGGCCGCGAAGGCATCGGCGGCCAGCGGCGTGGCACCGCCCAGCGTGATCTGCCGTGTCACCGGGAACAAGGAGTCTGCGTTGCCATCGATGAACTCCCGGATCGCCTGGTAGCGCTCGGCCACCCAGGGTCCGTCATAGAGCAGCCGGGCCGCTTCGAGGAACGGCGCGAAGTCGATCTCCACCAGTTCCGCGCCCAGCATGCGGGCATGCGCGCAGGCTTGCTCGAAGGCTTCGGCATAGCCGGGCTGGTAGAACTGCAGTTGGCCCGGCGCGGGCACGCCCAGGCGGAACGTCGTAGCAAGCCCGAAATCGAAGCCGTGCGGCTGCGCCGCGCGCGAGTAGGGGTCGTCCGCGTCGAACCCCAGCGCCACCGCGAACACACGGTGTGCGTCATCGGCAGTGAGCGCGAAGACCGATGGCGTATCGAGCGAGCGGCAAGCCGGCACCACGCCGCTGGTCGACAGCAGTCCGCAACTCGGCTTGAGGCCAACCAGGTGATGGAATGCGGCCGGCACGCGGCCCGAGCCCGCCGTGTCGGTGCCCAGCGCAAAGCTCACTTGCCCCAGCGCCACCGCCACGGCGGAGCCCGAGCTGGACCCGCCGGAGATGCGAGTCGCATCGAACGCATTCAGGCAAGCGCCATAGGGCGAGCGCGTGCCGTTGAGCCCGGTGGCAAACTGGTCGAGGTTGGTCTTTCCCACGGCGATGGCCCCTGCATCCACCAGCCGTTGCACCACGAACGCACTGCGAGCCGGCGTATAGGCGAAGTCCGGGCAGGCCGCCGTGGTCGGCGCGCCGGCCAGGTCGATGTTGTCCTTGATCGCGAACGGGATGCCATACAGCGGCAGGCCGGCCGGCCCGCGCTGTTCCAGTGCCCTTGCGCGGGCACGCAAGGCTGTGGCGTCGAGGCGATGAATCCACGCGTGATGCGGATCGTGCTGCGTCGCCGCAATTACCGATTCGATCACCTCGGCGGGTGTGCGTTCGCCGCTTTGGTAGGCCGCCTGCAGCGAGGCGATATCGAGCGAGAAGGGGACCGGGACCGTCATGCTGCCTCCTTCGCTGCCACGCTTTGCGGCACCACGATGACGACCTCCTGCCCGGCGCTGACGGGCGCGCCTTCCCGGCAGGCAACACGCCAGGCGTAGCCGGCGCAAGGCGCCGTGACGGCAAATTCCATTTTCATCGATTCCACGATGGCCAGCGTGTCGCCCTCGGCCACCGCGTCGCCTTCGTGCACCAGCACGCGCCACACGCTGCCAGGCACCTGGCTGCATACCACATGGGCTTGTTCGGGAAGCTCGGCGGCGTGCGGGGGCG
>NZ_BAAILO010000410.1:51973-64560 GCF_054589115.1 Cupriavidus sp. 8B
CTGGCATTGCCTGAACGCCGCGATATCCGGTGCATTCGCGTCCAGGAAGCGGCGATAGTCGCGCATGCCGAAGGTGCCTTGCTCGATGCGCAGCGGATAGCGGCCCGCGGGGAAGTCGCGGCGGATTCTGGTGAGGTCGCCTTCGCTGACAGGATAGAAGCGGATCTGGTCGAAGAAGCGCAGCAGCCACGGCTTGCCCGCTTCGAAGTCGGCGGCGCCGCTTTGCGCGTCGCGCCAGCGGTTCCACATCTGCAGCGTGCGGCCGACGAACTGGTAGCCGCCCGGACCCTCCATGCCGTAGACGCACATATAGGCGCCGCCGATGCCCACCGCGTTCTCCGGCGTCCAGGTGCGGGCCGGGTTGTACTTGGTGGTGACCAGCCGGTGGCGCGGGTCCAGCGGCGTGGCCACGGGCGCGCCCAGGTACACGTCGCCCAGCCCCAGCACCAGGTAGCTGGCATCGAAGACGATGCGCTGCACCGCCTCGATCGCATCGAGCCCGTTGATGCGGCGGATGAACTCGATATTGCTCGGGCACCACGGCGCATCCGGGCGCACCGATTGCATGTATTTGTCGATGGCCAGGCGCGTGGCGCTGTCGTCCCACGACAGCGGGAGATACACGGTGCGCGACGGCACGACGAGGTCGTCGGTATCGCCCAGCGCATCGTCCGCGGCCAGGATGGTGTCGATGAGCGCGGCGCGCGCGAGCCGGCGCGGGTCGAAATGCACCTGCAGCGAGCGGATGCCGGGCGTCAGGTCGACCACGCCGTCGAGCCGCAGGGCTTGCAGCGCGGCATGCAGCGCATGGATGCGCATGCGCAAGGCGATATCGAGCTGCAGTTCGCCCAGCTCCACCAGCAGGTAGCGGTCACCCGCCTGGCGCACGACCAGGCCGGGGCGGCTGGCCGAGGCCGCGCGCTCGCGCAGGATCGGCGAGCCGCGTTCGCCTGCTGCCGTGCCGGGCAGGAAGGCCGGCGGCGCGGTCAGCTCGCGCACCCAGCGGTCCTGCGCCGCTTGCCGCTGCGCGGCCTGCTCCTGCGTCACGCCATGAAAGCGCACCGCGTCGCCCGGGCGCAGCTGGCCAAGCTTCCAGCGCTCGGCGGCAATCACCACGGCCGGGCAGACGAAGCCGCCGAGGCTGGGGCCATCCGGGCCGAGGATCACCGGCATGTCGCCGGTGAAGTCGATGGCGCCGATGGCGTAGGCGTTGTCGTGGATGTTGGAGGGATGCAGCCCCGCCTCGCCGCCATCGCGGCGCGCCCACGCTGGCTTGGGGCCGATCAGGCGCACGCCGGTGCGGCTGGAGTTGTAGTGCACCTGCCATTCGGTGCCGAAGAACGTATCGATGTCGTCATCGGTGAAGAAGTCCGGCGCGCCGTGCGGGCCGTAGAGCACGGCGACATCCCAGGCGCGGCTGCCGCCGGCATAGTCGGGTGTTTGCTCGCGCGCCAGCGCCGTTGCCGGTTCGCCGGCGGTCTCAAGGCCGATGTGCAGCATGTCGGCGGCGCGCAGCGTGCGCCCGGCATGGCCGCCGAACTGGCCCAGCGTAAAGGTGGCGCGGCTGCCGAGGTAGTGCGGCACATCCATGCCGCCGCGCACGGCCAGATAGGCGCGGCTGCCGCCGGCGGCCACCGCGCCCAGCCGCAGCACGCTGCCTGCCGTCACGCGGTGCGATTGCCAGGGCGCCAGCGCTACGCCGTCCAGCGTGGCAGGCATGGGCGCGCCGCACAGCGCGATGACCGCGTCATGGTGGAAGCGCAGCGTTGGCCCGCTCAGCGTGCATTCCAGCCCGGCCGCGGTGTCGGCGTTGCCGACCAGCCGGTTGGCCAGCCGGAACGCCAGGTCGTCCATGGGGCCGGACGGCGGCACGCCCACGTCCCAGTAGCCGACGCGGCCCGGCCAGTCCTGCACCGTGGTCTGCACGCCGGCATCCAGCACTTCGACCGCGTTGGGCCGGTAGGTGAAATCCGCCAGCGAGCGCGTGATGATGCGGCCGTGGATGAAGTCGTCGCTGGCTGCCACCGCGCGCAGGTAGCGCAGATTGGTCTCGATGCCGGCCAGCCGCGTCGTGCCCAGCGCGGCCTGCAGCTTTGCCACCGCGTCAGCGCGGTCGGTGCCGGTGACGATCAGCTTGGCGAGCATCGGATCGTAGTGCGGCGGCACCTCGCTGCCCGCGCCGATCCAGGTATCGACCCGGGCTTGTTCGGGAAAGCGCACTTCGGTCAGCAAGCCCGCGCTTGGCTGGAAATTGCGGGCAGGGTCTTCGGCATAGAGGCGCACCTGGATCGAGGCGCCTCGTGGGGCGGGGGCTTCCAGCGCGAAGTCGTCGCCGCGCGCGAGACGCACCATCCACGCAACCAGGTCGATGCCCGTGACCTGCTCGGTCACGCCGTGCTCTACCTGCAGGCGCGTGTTGACCTCCAGGAAGTAGAAGGCACCGGTGTCCGCGTCGAGCACGAATTCCACCGTGCCGGCGGAGCGGTAGCCAACCGCCTGGCCAAGCCGCTCGGCTGCGCCCAGCAGCGCGCTGCGCGTGGCCGCATCCAGCCCCGGCGCGGGAGTTTCCTCGATGACTTTCTGGTTGCGGCGCTGCGCCGAGCAATCGCGCTCGCCGAGCGTGACCACCTTGCCTCGCCCATCGCCGAACAACTGCACCTCGATATGGCGGGCGCGCTCGACAAACTTCTCCAGGAACAGCCCGGCGTCCTTGAAGTTGGCGCGCGCCAGGCGCTCCACCGCTTCGAAGGCGGGGGCCAGCTCGGCCTCGCTGCGGATCAGCCGCATGCCGATGCCGCCACCACCCGCGGTGCTCTTGAGCATCACGGGATAGCCGATGCGCAGCGCTTCGGCCCGGGCCGCGGCCAGGTCGGGCAGCAGCCCGCTGCCGGGCAGCAACGGCACGCGGTGCAGCTCCGCCAGCGCGCGGGCCGTGTGCTTGAGGCCGAAGGCGCGCATCTGCGCGGGCGTCGGGCCGATAAAGGCAATGCCGGCGGCTTCGCAGGCTTCGGCAAAGCCGGCGTTCTCGGACAGGAAGCCATAGCCGGGATGAATGGCGCCGGCACCGGTCTCGCGGGCGGCGGCCAGGATGCGCTCGGCATCGAGGTAGCTCTGCGCCGCGGGCGCCGGGCCGATGCAGACTGCCACATCGGCCTGCGCAACGTGGGCCGAATCCACATCGGCTTCGGAGTAGACGGCGACCGAGCGCAGGCCAAGCGCGCGCAGGGTACGGATGATGCGGCAGGCGATGGCGCCGCGATTGGCGATCAGGACGGTGTCGAATCGTGCGGATGGCGAGGACATGCGGGTGGTTCCCTCGGGGCAGGTCGTCCTGCGGGAATCATCTCGGCTGCGGGTCGTCCCGCAGCGGCGCCCTTGGGGCGCGGAATGGTCAGGCTGGTACTACGCTGTGCGAACTACACGATCCACGGTCAGGCAGCGGCCGCGGCATCCCACACGATGAACTCCACCGGCGTGGGGTTGTACGCGTTGCACGGGTTGTTGAGCTGCGGACAATTGGACACCAGCATCCAGACATCCATCTCGGCGCGCAGCTCGACATACTTGCCCGGGCCGGAGATGCCGTCGGCAAAGCACAGGCCGCCTTCCGGCGTGACCGGCACGTTCATGAAGAAATTGATGTTGGGCACCAGGTCACGCTTGCTCAGGCCCACGTCGGCATGCGCCATCGCCAGCAGGTAGTTGTCGCGGCAGGAGTGCATGAACTTCTTCTGCAGCGCATAGCGCACCGTGTTGCTCTCGGCCGCGCAGGCGCCGCCCAGCGTGTCGTGGCGGCCGCAGGTATCGGCCACGATGGTCAGCATCGGCCGGCCCTCGCTGGACACCAGCACGGAGCCGCTGGAGAGGTAGATGCCGCCCTGGCGCAACAGCGTATCGGTGGCGCTGTAGTGCTCGGCCACGTCATGCCGGTTGTAGAACAGCACGTCGGCGGCCTGGTTGCCCCCCAGGTCGACGATGCGCACGGTCTGCCCGGCACGGATCTCGGCGAGCCAGGGCTCGCCTGCCGGCTGGCGGTGGCGCAGGGCGGCGTGGGCAGGGTCCAGCAAGCTCGTGCGCAGGGTGGCGGTGGCAGCGTTTGTCATATCGGTTCCTCGTGGTCTTCAGGACAGTGCGAACACATCGGTGTTGTGCAATGCCCGCGCGCATTCGGGGCGGTAGCCGCGGCAGAAGTCGTCGGCCGGGGCCGGGCCGTTGCGCCAGGCCGCGATGCCCACCTTGCCGGGCGCGTAGCCGGGGCGCGGGTCCAGTGGATGCGGGGCGGTGGAGACGGCTACGATCAGGTCCATGTCGCAGCGCAGTTCCACCGTGGTGCCTTCTACCGGCTGGCTGGCATCGAAGGCGAAGCGGCCTTGCGCGTCCACCGCGATCTTGCTGAACAGGTTGACCGGCGCGATCAGGTCGCGCGCGGCGAGGCCGTACTTGCCGATCTCGATCAGCAGGCCGTCGCGGCCGGCGCGGTACATGGCATTGCGGTGTTGCTCGAAACGCTGCTCGCCGTATTTCTCATGCAGTCGCGCAAGGTCGAGCAAGCCGCCAAACGGATCGTGCCAGCCCAGCGTGTCGTGCGTGATCGAGGCCATGGCGCGGCCCATGTCGCTCATCAGCACATGGCCGCGCGTGAAATGCGCGGTGTGCAGCGCCTTGCAGGTGTCGGGCATGCTGTAGCGCTCCAGCCGGTCATGCGCGGCGTAGAGCACCACCGAGCAGTTGGCGCGCGCGTCCAGCGCGGCAAAGCGCAGGGCCGTGCCGCGCGACAGGCGCCAGCTCCAGTGGCAGCCACCGGGCAGGACTTCGCTCCAGGCCACCTGGCTGGCGGGCAGGTCGGGCGCAAAGCGGCGCCAGTGGTCGATGACATCCACCGCGGCATGCGCGGGTGGGTTTGCAAGGGCGTGTTCAGGGGTTTGCATTCGTTGGTCTCCGGGGGGCAACTCAGGCCTGCGGCTCGGGCGCAAGGTCGGTGGATGCGGCATGCGAAAGCTGCTCGAGCAATTCGAAATCGGTCTGCATGCCGGAGGTGGCGCGGATGCGCGCCAGCACCTCGCGCTTGAGGTTCAGGAACGCGGGCGAGAGCTTCAACTCCTGCGTGCGCGCGGCCGGCAGCGGCACCTCGTAGATCGTGTCGATGCGTCCCGGGCGCGGGGCCATCAGCACCACGCGCTGACCGAGGTAGATCGCCTCTTCCACATCGTGCGTGACGAACACGATGGTGCTTTGCTCCAGCCGGTGCACATGCAGGATCAGGTCGTGCATGACCTCGCGGGTCTGCGCATCCAGCGCGCCGAAGGGCTCGTCCATCAGCAGCACCGGCGGGCGGCTCATCAGCGCGCGCGCAATGGCCACGCGCTGCTGCATGCCGCCCGAGAGCTGGCCCGGATAGGCATCCTTGACGTGGCACAGCCCCATCAGGCGCAACAAGGCATCGGCCCGCCCGGAAGCGGCTTCCACATCGGCGCTGGTCCGGCTGCTGGTATTGACCTTGAGCTCGCGGCAGAAACGGATGTTCTCGATGACCGTGAGCCACGGGTAGAGGCTGTAGTGCTGGAACACCATTGCGCGCTGCGGGCCCGGGCCTTCGATCGGCTTGCCGTCGCACAGCAGGTCGCCCGCGCTGTGCGGCTCCAGGCCGGCGAGCGAGCGCAGCAGCGTGGACTTGCCGCAGCCGGATGCGCCCACCAGCGTGACGAACTCGTTGTTGCCGATATCCAGGTGGATGTCCTGCAATGCCGCCGGTGGCGCGCTGTCGGGCGTCTTGTCGCGGCCGAAGAATTTCCATACGCCGCGCACGCGCAGCTTGGGGGATAGCGTCAGGGACATGGCTTTAGCGCCTCGCGTGCAGGTAGGGAAACGCGCGCCGGTGCGTCCAGCGCAGCAACTGGTCGATCGCCAGGCCGATCACGCCGATCAGCAGGATGCCGGCGAAGATCTTGTCGGTCTGCAGGAAGCGCTGCGCCTTCAGGATCGAGAAGCCCAGGCCCGAGCTGGCCGCGACCAGTTCGGCCACCACCAGGTAGGTCCAGGCCCAGCCCATGGTGATGCGCAGCGTATCCAGCAAAGCCGGCTTGGCGGCAGGGACGATGACCAGCCGGATCACTTCGCCGCGGCTCGCGCCCATGGTCTGGGCCGCTTCGATCTGCGCCATCGGCACGCGGCGCACGTCCTCGGCCACCATCAGCACCATCTGGAAGAAAGTGCCGATGAAGATGATGGCGATCTTGGCGCCCTCATCAATGCCAACCCACACCATTACCAGCGGGATGAATGCCACCGCCGGCATATAGCGCACGAAATCGGTCAGCGGTTCCAGCAAGGCCTGCACGCTGCGGAACGTGCCGATCGCCAGGCCCAGCGGCAGGGCGATCACCGCTGACAAGGCCCAGCCCGTGATCACGCGCAACGTGCTGATGCCGATGTCGCCGGCGAGACCCTCGTCGGCATACCAGCCGTGCAGCCGCTGCAGCACCTGCACCGGGCTGGGCATGAAGACAGGCTCGACCCAGCCGCTGGCGGCCAGCCAGGCCCACGCCACCAGTGGCAGCAGCAGGCCAAGGCTGACCAGCGCTGCAGTGCGGTGCGCGGGAATGGCGCTGCGTATGCCCCACCAGGGCTGGCGCTTTGCGTGGCATGCCGGCAGTGCGGGCGTGGCATTGGTCGTGTCCGGCGACGGCGGCTGTACGTGCGCAATGCGCGCGGTAGCGGGCAGGAGTCCGGTGTTCTCGCTCATGGTCGCCTCACTTCAGGGCTTCGGCCAGCAGGCTGGCGTCGACGCCGCGCGCCGGGTCCGGCTTGCCGTCGATCAGCTTGTTCTCCAGCAGGAATGCCGCAATGGTCGGCGTGACGGCCTGCAGCGAAGTGGCCTGCGCCGGGTCGAGCGCGCCGTGGTTGGCGGCAACATCAAAGAACTTCGTGCCGGGCAAGAACACGCTGTATTCATCGGGCTTCATGCTGACCACCTTGGCCATGATCCTGGCCGCCTCGGCGGGCTGCTCGCGGATGAACTTCTCGGTGTCGAACCAGGCGCGGATCATGCCGACCAGGTCGCGGCGCTTGGCGCGGATCGCCTTGTCCTGCGCCACCAGCAGGTCGGGGATCAGGCCCGGCATGTCCTTGGAGGTAAACAGCGCGCGGCCCTTGCCGCTGCGGGTGATCTGGTCGATCCACGGATTCCAGACCACCGCCGCGTCGACGCGGCCGGTCATGAAGGCCGCGGCGGCATCGCCGGCCGAGAGGTTGGTGATCTTGACGTCGGAGGGCTTGAGGCCATTCCTGGCCAGCGCCGTGACCAGCACGAAGTGCGAGATGCTGTACTGCTCCAGCGCAACCGTCTTGCCCTTGAGATCGGCGAAGGACTTGATCTTGCCGCTGACCACCAGCGCGTCGTTGCCGGAGGAGTTGTCGTTGACCAGCACGGCCTTGAGCGGCAGGCCCTTGGCCAGCGGGCCGAGGGTGTCGGACCAGGTCTGGGAATTGGCGTCGAGCTGCCCCGAGGAGAGCGCGGCGATGGAGTCGGTGTAGTTGGCGAACCAGACCAGCTTCACGTCCGCGCCATGCTTCTTGAAGAAGCCCTTCTGCTCGGCGACGTACCAGGCAACCCAGCCCGGCCAGTCGGAGACGCCGACCTTGATTTCGGCCATGGCGGGTCGCGCGCCGGCCAGGCCAATGGCAAGCAGCGTAGCGCCCAGCAGGCCGGCGCAGGTACGCCGGAACGGGCGTCGCGTAAGACGTGAAAAAGGAAATGCAGGCATGGGTTCGGCTCCGATCGGCGGTGACAAATGGCAGGGAAGCCACCTCTCAACGAAGTGAACCTCCCGGGCTTTTGTCCCGCCGTGGAGCCTGGGCGCGAACTAGCGCGCCTGAGGCCGGTTGCTCTCGGACCAGACATCGTGCGCACGGCACGACCGGAACCCTAGCTACCCTTCGGTGAGCGACGCTTGGTCGCTTCCCTGCGGGTTACTCAGCAAACGGCATGCCAGGCACATGGCAAGCGCGCTGGCCGGCAAATGTGGCGCTGAATGCCTATTGTCAGGCGCGAATTTTGGGATCTGCCTGGCTGAATGCCATCGCTTGGTGCGCGGGCGGTGCCCGCGCGCACCGTCAGGGTGCGCGTGATGTAGCGCTTCCGGTGCGCGGGCCCGATCCGGTCACGCCGCCAGCTTGCTCAGGCTTTCCACCGTCTTCACGCAAGCTTGCGCCGCCTCGCGGCCCTTCACGACAAAGTGCTCGCTGAAAAACTTGCGGTGGTCTTCGTGATCATGGAAGCTTTTCGGCGTCAGCACCGCGGACAGGACAGGCACTTGTGTATCGAGCTGCACGCGCATCAGGCCGCTGATGACGGCGTCCGCGACAAACTCATGGCGATAGATGCCGCCATCGACCACAAAGCCCGACGCCACGATCGCCGAATAGCGCCCGGTGTCCGCCAGCTTGCGTGCATGCAGCGGAATCTCGAACGCGCCAGGCACTTCAATCACGTCCACGGCATCGCGCGATACGCCGCGCGCGGCCATTTCAGCGAGGAAGGCGTCGCGGGCCTGATGGACGATATCCGCATGCCATTGCGCGTGGATAAACGCAAAGCGCCAGGCCGGATTGACGGGAGCGGTGTTCTGGAGGTCGCGAGGATCGCGCTGGACAGGAGAAACTAGCTGATTCATGGTCTTCTTCAGAAGAGTGGGTTACCAGAATCAGGGCGCACGAGTTTAGTCCCCCGGCGCCGGGAGACGGGGCGGGGGACAGAAACATCGCGCTCTCTTTCATCCGGACTATGACCGTCGGCTTCGGAGTTACACCGAATCTGCTGACCCCGGCTCCCTGAGACTTCTGGGAGAACCGGGCGCTCGCGGGCTTATGCGAAAAAATCGCCATCACCGCCGGTGGGGACTTTCACCCCGCCCTGAGAACGCTGATGCAGGCGCAAAGCCTGCAACGCGGCAATGATACACCTTGATGCCAATGTGAGTTTGGCGCGTCCCGGACCATCCTTTTGGCTGTCAGGAATGACGCAAAGCCAGGCTAGCGCTCGTTTCCCATTTCACGCCGGTCAGCGTGATCGAACGCTCCCACAACCGCGCCGATACCTGCGCATCCACGGCTTGCGGCATGATCTTCGCGCGAGCCGGCGCGCCTTTCATTTCCGAGAACCCGTCAGGACCGTAGTAGGCGGCGGCGCGTGCTTCGGGCGAGGTTGCCGCCAGCAAGGTCGGCAATGCGCCGTGCGCCGCCGAATGGCTGAAGAACGGCGCGAAAAGCCGGGAGAGGACCCCAAGCATGCCGTTGGTGCCCGGGCCATTGGCCATCAGGTCGGTGCGCGCCCAGCCCGGGTGCGCCGCATTGCTCAGCAGGCCCCAGCCGTTGGCATCGCTGCGCCGCTGCAGCTCCAGCGCGAACATCAGCATGGCGAGCTTCGATTGCGCGTAGGCCCCCCAGGGCTTGTAGACAAGGCTGCCCTGGAGGTCGTCCAGGTCGATCCGTCCTTGCCGATGCGCCATGCTGCTCAGGCTGACGACGCGCGAGTGCTGCCCGCCGTGCCCGCCGTGCAATAGCGGCAGCAGTTGCGCGGTAAGCGCAAAGTGCCCTAGGTAGTTCGTCCCGAGCTGCATCTCGAAACCATCGGCCGTGACTTGCCGCGTCGCCAGCGCCATGACGCCTGCGTTATTGACCAGCATGTCGATGCGGCGTCCCTCTTCGATCAGCCGACGCGAGAAATCCGCGACGCAGGCAAGGCTGGCAAGGTCCAGCAGCTCGAACCGCAGCGTTGCCCGGGGATGCGTGGCACGGATATGGCGCAGCGCTTCGTGCCCCTTGGCCGCATTGCGCCCGGCAAGAATCACATCGGCCCCGGCACCCGCCAGCGCGAGTGCGGTCTCAAGGCCCAGGCCGCCGGTGGCACCGGTGATGACGGCCCGCTTGCCGGCCTGCGAGGGGATGTCCTTGGTGGTCCAGGTGGTCATTGCCGCTCTCAAGGTTGCTCGTTCACGACGCGCGTATTTGCAGCCGGCGCCGGTCTGGTGTTGCGGCGCGTTTTCACGTCCAGCCACCAGCGATCTGCGCTGTGTGCCCGCAGGATGCTCACGGCCTCGCCCATGCGCGGGGTGCTGACAGGGACGCGGCGCGCGGCCGCCAGCGCGACGATGCGGTCGAAGGGCTCATGCCACGCATGCATCGCCAGGTCAAAGGTGCCGTTGTGGATCGGCAGCAGGCAACGGCCGTTCAGGTCGATATGCGCTTGCAGGGTTTGCTCCGGCTGCATGTGCACGGCAGGCCAGTTGACGTCGTAGGCGCCGGTTTCCATCAGGGTGAGATCAAAGGGGCCGTAGCGTTCGCCGATGCGTTTGAAACCATCGAAGTATCCCGTGTCGCCACTGAAGAACACACGCAGATCCGCGTGCAGAATCACCCACGACGCCCACAGCGTACGGTTGCCGTCGAACGGCGTGCGCCCGGAGAAGTGCTGCGCCGGCGTCGCCACAAAACGGATGCCCTCGACCTCGGTGGTTTGCCACCAGTCGAGCTGCCGCACCTTGGCGGGGTCGATCCCCCAGTCGATCAGGCGGTCCCCTACGCCGAGCGGCGTCAGGAAGTGCTCGACCTTGCCCGCCAGCGCCATGATGGCGGCGCGATCCAGGTGGTCGTAGTGATCGTGCGAGAGAATCACCGCCCTGATGGGCGGCAAAGCGTCGATACCGATCGGTGGCTGATGGAAGCGCTGCGGCCCGGCCCACTGCACCGGCGAAGCGCGATCGCTAAAGACCGGGTCGGTGATCCAGAATGCATTGCGCAGCTTGAGCAGGACAGTCGAATGCCCAAGGCGGAACACCGTGTTGTCCGGCGCGGCGAGCAGGTCGGCCTGCGTCAGCGTTTGCACCGGCACCGGGCCGGCGGGCTGGGTATCCGCGGGTTTGTCGAAGAGGAAGCGCCAGGCGATGCCAAGGGTCTTGAGCAAGCCGCCCTTTGGCGGGCCGGCCAGGGCGCGTTTCTGGCTCGCGCGCGATTCTGGCGACTGGACGAGGGTCTTGCTGCTGGCGGGGTGGGGCGATGGACTGGTCATGATGGCAATCAGGATCCCAAGAGGAGCAAGGCAAGCGGCGGGGGTTCATCGACCTGCCATGGTTGCATAAATTACACTGCACAGTGTAGTGTAATTTTCTGGAAAGTAAACTTGTCGGTGTAAAATTGCTGACTTCCCCCGATGCCCAGGACACCAGAAACGCCATGCCCCCAGCCCAACGCCTGACGGATCGCAAGCGCGAAGCCATCATTCAGGCCGCCATTGCCGAGTTCCGCGACAACGGCTTCGAAGTCACCAGCATGGACAAGGTCGCCGCCCGGGCGGAGGTATCGAAGCGCACGGTGTACAACCACTTCGCCAGCAAGGACGAGTTGTTTGCCGAGATGCTCTCCCAGTTGTGGGAGAGCAGCCAGGGCGAGCTTGAAGTGGCTTACGCCAGCGATCAGCCGATGGATGCGCAGTTGCGCGCGCTGATGCGGCTCAAGATGAACATGCTCAACAACGCCAGCTTCATGGATCTGGCGCGCGTTGCCATTGCCGAGACGATTCACTCGCCGGAACGGGCGCGGGAAATGGTGGCCAGGCTAGGCGAGCGGGAAGAGGGCATCAACGTCTGGATACGCGCGGCCCAGGCCGACGGGAAGCTGAAGGCGGCGGATCCCGGCTTTGCCGCTTGTCAGCTGCAAGCGCTGATCAAGGCATTTGCCTTCTGGCCGCAGATCACCATGGGACAGCCGCCGCTGGATGCGGAGATGCAGCGGCAGGTGGTGGACTCGGCGGTTGCGATGTTTCTTGCGCAGTACGGGGTGGATGGGGCTTGAAGGGCTCCAGCTTAGACCAGGCTGAAAGCACCGGCCCTGATACCTGAGCATGTGCAAGCCCGTCATGCCTCAAGCTCTAGCGGCCCTGAGCCAGCACTATTTCCGGTTCGCCAAGCTTCGAGCCTCAGGCCACGGAAGATCCAATGTGCCGTAGCTGCAATGCCACCGAAAGGATTGCCGTGAGCAGGCATATCGCCGTTTGCAGGGCAGGGCAGTGCGAGGGTCGATAAAGCAGGCCCGCACCTGTTGGCTGCAGTCTTTGCTTATGCCATGCCATTTGCTACTGGACCGGCCCAGATCACCAACATCCCGTCCTGGGTAGGCTGGAAGCTATAAAGCGAATCAACGGCGCCGAGCCTCCCTGCGCGCGTAAATCCCTTCGCTCGATGTGGTGTGTAACGTTGCCGCGGACGTGGAATGCGTCCACTGAATCCAGTGTTTGCGCCCGAATCCCGCCACGAGTAGCCATCTGCTGCGCCGCAGCATCCAATTCTCACGTGTCAAAGCCGCAAATTTTTCTTGTGGCGTTTTGATATATCACATATTGTATTTCGCAAAGACGATCAGCGAACGTGAGCGAAGACTTCACGTGGCGGGCAGCGAGCGCCGGTAGGTGCCAGCAACGCTCGTTCACCCCAGTCGCTAAAGTCAACGAGGAGACCAAAACATGTCTGCAGTCGTATCCACGCGGCCCGAGACCACCACGGCCGAAGACACTCTCAAGCAGAAGACGCGCGATG
>NZ_BAAILO010000411.1:0-453 GCF_054589115.1 Cupriavidus sp. 8B
CAGGTCCAGATGGCCGTGCCGTTCCATGGCATCAACCAACGTCGGGATCAACGCCTTCAGGCGCTTGCCGCAGACCCTGTCGGCCGCTTCCCACAAGACCGTCAACGCCTGGCGTACTGCCTCGTCGTACAGCCGGTTGCGTTCGCGCGTCGCCTTCGTTGCCGCGGAGGATCCCTGCTGCCGCAGCAGCCGGATGGCGTGCTTGCGGTGATACCCAGTCAGGGCCACGAACTCATCGAGAATCGTGATCCGGTCACCGAACGCTGCGCTGCGATACCGCACTCGCAGCGCTTCGACCAACTCCTTGCGTGTCGTCATGCTGATTTGCCTCGTCACGTTGCGCTGCTCCCGCCGGACAATCCGACTGGTAGCAAACTACGTGAGGCAACAGGTCAGCACGGGTTGCAGTTCTGATGAGTCAATGCGCCGGCCAAGATGTTTGTCGGTAAACCG
>NZ_BAAILO010000412.1:0-35312 GCF_054589115.1 Cupriavidus sp. 8B
TCTGCGCGTCTGCAATCTCGAGCTTACGCATGGCTGCATCCCCAAAAGAGTAACCACGCAATCATACATGCTGCAATATTTATGTCGCTATGTTTAGTTAACCTGTCCTTCGGGCGCGGAATTCTTCAATTTGCTGGATAGCCGAAGATGGCCGGGAAGGGACCCCGACGCAACGCAGGCGGGTCGTCTCTTCTCGACCCGTTCCAGCCCTTCGGCCAGTTTCTGCGAACGTCTCCACCGCGTTCAAAAGCGGCCGTTCCGGCTCGATCAAGCCGAGCCGGACGTACTAAAAGATGCTCAGTGAGAGGCGCGTGCTTGCCGGATCACGCCGTGATGACGTTCAGGGCGACGTCGATGTTTCCGTGCACAGCCTTCGAGTACGGGCAGATTTGATGAGCCGCGCGCGCGATCCCCTCCGCGACGTCCTGTGCCAGGCCCGGCGCGCGGACGGTGAACTGGGCGCCGAGGAACCAGCCGGGACCGGTCTGGCCCACGTCTACCTGGATATCCACGGAAGAGTCAGGCGGCAGCGTGACCTTCTTCAGCGAGGCCGCGATCCCGAGCGCGGTGATGTAACAGGCCGACCAGGCGCCCGCAAACAACTGCTCGGCGGTCGGGTGCGGCTCGGCGGCGATGAACTCGTGGTTTTCACCGCCGGGCGCCGACACCTTGATGTCGACGACGCCGTGGTCGCCACGCTGGGCGCTGGGGTCGCGGTTGACCGTGGTGTGGGTCTTGCCTGTGAACAGGACAGTTTCGATCTTGGCCATGATGGATTCCTTGATGGATAAAGGGTGTTGGGTGTCACGCCTGGAAGGGCGGCGGTGTCGAGCCGCAGCAAGAGGTCAGCAGCGGTCGTAGTGTGCGCTGAGCAGCGCGTTGCTCCGGAGGGTTCAAGTCCCTCTGACGCCCGGATGGGGGCGCCATATCCGAAAGCGGGGGTAACGCCTCGCTGGCCAGAGAAAGAGGGGCGAGCGAGGCCCCCTGCCATGACCAGAATGCATCCACTATAGGGCATGCACGTTTCTTCGACGTCGGCTGTGCGCCGGACTTCGGTCATTCGCTAGCGACTTTGGGCGATAATGCCGACCCGCGTCGCAATACGGGCTCAAGAAACAACCCATGAAAAAAATGACAACGCTCTTTCTGGCGTTTACAGTCGCCGGCTGCGCAGGCTCGGCGGCGCCGAACTTCGTGAACGGACGATATTACATGGCAGGCGATTCGACATGCGAGCGATACAGGGTCCTTTCGCCAAGTCGAATCATGTGCTTGAACTCGGACGGTCAGGCAACCGGATACAGAGATGCAATGACCGATCAGCAGTTGCAGATGTATCAGTTCAATCAGCAGATGACGGTCCTGCAAATGCAACAGCTCAATGCGCAATTGCAGCAGCAAAACCTGCAGCAGCAGCAACGGCAGAACGCATGGCGTCAAATGCCGCAATACGTGGCGCCGCAAGCTGCGCCTCTGACACCACAAGACGGCAATCAGATCCGCTGCATTAACACTGGGCCGGTTACCAGGTGCCAATACTAATGAAGGCGGCAAAGGCATAGCGAGCCGAAGAGCGTCACCGCAGGCGTGGCTCCGAGACTTAGTGATGCCGCGTGATTAAACCCATCAGCGCGATGACGAAGAAATTCAGTCGAGCCGGCTAGTCAATTTGGACTTTCGCATGCTGAATGACTTCTGTCCAACGCTTGGTGTCGTCGTTGATTAGCTTTTGGAGGTCGGCGGCCGTACCTGGCAATGGGCGCGCGCCCTGAGCAGCCAATTGCTGCATCGTGGACTTTTCGTTCGCAATCGAGATCACGGTATCCTGGAGCTTCTTGATCACCTGCGGACTTGTATTAGCCGGAGCCATCAAGGCAGACCACGATTCTGTGTTCGCATCCTTGATACCCAGCTCATCGAAAGTTGGAATTTCAGGAATCGCTGGGCTTCGCTCTTTGCTCGCAATGCCTAACACGCGAACTTTGCCCGGCTTTATATAGGGTTGCACCGTTGGAAGATTGACAAAGAGAACCTGTACCTGACCAGCCAGAAGATCTGCAGTAGCAGGGCCAGCACCTTTGTACGGAATATGGGTGAACGCTGTGCCGGTTCTGAGCATGAACAGTTCTCCGAGCATGTGGTTTGCCGACCCCATCCCGGCCGATCCCATGTTCAACTTTCCTGGATTTGCCTTGGCATACCGTAGCAATTCGGCCATATTCTTGGCCGGGGTGGTTTCTGACACAGCCAACACATTCGGGACAGTGGCAAATAGCGCGACGGGCTTGAAATCTTTTGACGGCGAGTAGGGTAGGTTCCTGGATAGTAATGGCTGGATCACTTGATTTGCCGGCGTTGCGTACAAGAGCGTATAGCCGTCAGATTTCGCTCTCGCAACATAGGCGGCTCCGATGTTCCCTCCGGCTCCGGCTCTATTGTCAACAACAACCGCTTGACCCAACACTTCTGACATCCGTGTGGCAAGAAGGCGCGCCGTGAGATTGACAGTACCGCCGGGTGCGAACGGGACGACAAGATTAATTGGTTTGTTCGGGTAAGTTTCAGCGTTTGCGGCCGAAAAGATACCCGTGGCAAAGGCGAGAGCTACGACGAACTTGGACATCGCTCGATTCCTCGGTTTAATAGGCGTAAGATTTACGCGCCTTGGTTGGACTCGGACGAAACGAGCGCGCGCGTACGCTGTTCCAACAATGTCTGAGCTTCGGCGAGTCGGTGACCAACTGCATCGATTGTGTCTGCTCTCATTTTGAGCGAGAGTCTTTGCTCGCCAATGCGCTGGAGGACGCCATCCGGTGCCGGCGCGCCATACGACCGACGCGCAGCAACGTTGCGAATCGGATCCAGGCATTCGCCGATATCGTCTTCCGACAACGAGGCCCGTCGCCCCACCTGTTCGAGCGCTGCAGCATCGATCATTTGGGGAGTAATACCCGTAGCAGGAACCCCTTGATCAAGCGCTTGCCGAACGACAGCGCCAATGATGTGATGCGCGTCGCGGAACGAAAGATTAGCATTTCGGACGAGCAAGTCGGCCAGATCGGTGACAGCCGAGAAATCTTGCGCAGCACGGTCTGCCATGCGCAGGCGATTGGGCTCAACACGTTCCACAAGCAGTTTCATCAGTTCGAGCCCCTTTACTGCTTCTTCGCAGCTTTCCCAGCACGTCCTTGTGCTTTCCCGGCTGCTGTCACCCGAGTGCGTGAAATGGGTGGCCTTTACTGTCGTAAGTGCGGCTGACGTTAGTCCGATCAGATGGGAAGTCTTCCCCCGCAAATACTCCAAAACGACCGGATTCTTCTTTTGCGGCATGATGCTGGATGTGCCAGCAATGCTGTCGGGGAAGGACAGGAATCCGAACTCCGGTGTTGACCAGATGTAAAAATCCTGCACCATCCGGCTGCAAGTGATCATCATGATTGAGAGCACTGCACTCAGTTCCAATGCGAAGTCGCGAGATGCAACCGCGTCTAGCGAGTTCGGCATGGGTCGGGAGAAGCCCAACAGCAAACTGGTCGACCTTCGATCGATGGGAAACGAGGTGCCGGCCAAGGCACAAGCACCAAGTGGGCAACTGTCTGTCGTTTCCAGGACACGCAGGAGGCGATCAATATCTCGGGACCAGGCATCGACCAGTCCCGACAGGTAATACCCATAGGTGATGGGCTGCGCAGCCTGCATGTGCGTATATCCAGGCATCACATAGGTAACGAATCTCTCTGCTTGCGCCACCGCGGCGGCAGCGACATCAGTTAATGCCCTGCTGATGCGTAGAATGAAAGCACGAGCGCGAATACGATCGTTGGTGGCGCCCATATCGTTGCGACTGCGGGCTGTATGCAAGCGACCACCGACGTCCTGACCTACCAGCTTAATCAGATGGGCTTCGTAGTTGAAGTAAGCATCTTCTCGTGCTGCGTCGAGTTGAACCGCTTCGGGACCGTCCTCTTGCATCTTTATCAAAGCTCTAGCCAGGCGAATCGACGTCTCCCGGTCGAGAATCCCTTGCTCGTGAAGCATCAACAGGTGCGCAAAATTGATTTGAGTCAGTATTTCAAAGTTCTTCGCGAAGAATTCTCTGGTCGTGCGAGGCTGGAAAATGTAATCGATAACCTCTTTCGCGGGAGGTTGTTTGAGTCGACGGCTAACTTTTGATTCCATGATGGCAACACTCTATTAATGGGTACGACCAGTTTGGAATGAAGCCGCTCATGCGTCAAATCAGCGTCTCGCTGCTATTCATACAAAAGTGATATGGTAAGATTTGGTGCACAGGGTCAGAGAGGATCTGCCAAAATGTGCGCTTTTGGAGCCTCATATGAACTTTAAGCAAGTCGAGGCGTTCAGGGCTGTGATGAAGACGCGTTCGATGACCACGGCAGCCGGACTCCTCCACACCTCCCAGCCGAATGTCAGTAGATGGATCTCGCTCCTGGAGCAGACGGTTGGGTTCGCACTATTCCAACGAATAGGGACGCGGTTGATTCCGACGGCGGAAGCGGAGGCATTTTATGCTGATGTGGAGCGCGCATTTCTCGGGCTGGAATCCCTTGGCGAAAGTGCGGATTCAATTCGCCGCCGAGGGACCGGCTTACTCCGCGTGGGCGCAGTAGGTTCGATTGCGCACTGTGTGTTGCCAGACGCTATTCTGATTTTCAGGGGTATGTTTCCGGACATACCGATTGTGGTTAATATGGGGCGGTCTGAGGTCGTCGCAAAATGGACGGCGACTGGTTTTTGCGATGTCGGATTTTGCTCTATTATCACTGATCTGACGAGCCTGGATTTTGAACTAATCAATACCGCTCGCGGTGTGGCAATCGTCAATAGTTCGCATAGGCTGGCCACGCATGATGTTGTATACCCAAGCGATTTTGAAAATGAGCACTTCATATCGCTGCCTATGGGTAGCCCCAACAGAAGCCAAATAGATCGTCACTTTCCCAATGACCTTAGGCATCTTTCAATCGAGACGCCATACGCCTCAACAATTTGCACGATGGTTAGCAAGGGCCTTGGCACGTCTATCGTAAGTCCGATAGATTCCCGAGCGCTTCGGATACAAAATGTTTCCGAGATACCTTTTTCTGAAGAGGTTCAGTTCAATAGCTACGCCGTGACATCGGACCATTTTCCAGTGGGATTCCTGGCTAATCGGCTGACAGACTGTGTGCGCCGTAGCTTCGAGGCCCTAAGACATCCAAAAGGCTGATTTGGACCCTTGGTTTTCCCAAAGACCCCAACTGCCAAGGGAAGGCGCTATGCAGGCCCGCGCGGCAGGTGCCGTGATGGCGCAGGGTGGGCCACAGACGGGCCGACTTATTCGTCGACTACATCGCCTATTCCTCGCGGAGCCATTCAACTGATACACATCTGTTCCGATGTCCCTTCTCGCGCGACCAGGTCGGTTGGCTCCCGAACGTCGGATGACTGCAAGGCCACAAGCGGTCATAATTTGGGCCGCGGCGAATGACCGCTTCAATCTCCGGCACACCCTAAGGGAACATCGCATTACCGTTGACGGCTTGCTGTGCCGGCACTTCCTCCTGCAGTACGTCCCAGTGCTCGACCAGCTTGCCATTCTCTAGCCGGAAGATATCGACGGCGACCATCGGCTTGGCCGTCCAGCCGACGTAGCGGCCGTGGATCATGACCAGCTCACCGTCGGCAACAAGCATGCCGGGCTGATAACTGAAGTCTTCGGGCAGACCCGCGATCATGGCCGGTATGGCCTCCCTGCCGTTGGGAATGAGGGGATTGTGCTGGACATAACGCTCCGAGAAGTAATGCATCACGCGAAGCGGTTCGCGCTCCACGAAAACAGCCTTCATCACCTCGGACACGATTTCCCTGTTGCGCGCCTGCACATCGGCTTCGATCATCGACAAACTCCGTTTCAAGATTCAGGAATGATCAACCAACGTTTCATAGTGATCGCTATGCAAGTAGAGTAGGGGATTGCCGTCAAGGTGTCAAATACTTTAGTATCGATCACTATGAAAGTTACTCCTGCAAGCCGCCCCCCCAAGACGGGGCGCCCTTTGTCCTTTGATCGTGATGCCGCCCTGGAGGCCGCGATGTTGCTGTTCTGGCGCAATGGCTACGAAGCGACGTCGATCAGCGATCTCACCGCCGCAATGGGGATCACCCCACCGAGCCTCTACACCGCCTTCGGCGACAAGAAGCGGCTGTTCCTGGAGGCGGTATCGCGTTACCTGACCCGGCCTGGGCTCGACGTGCAGCAGTTCCTGCCTGCCGCCCCATCGGCGCGGGAAGCGATTCGACGCCTGCTCGATAGCGCGACAGTCGAGCAGACCCGCAAGGGCCTGCCGCGCGGCTGCATGCTGATGAGCGCGGCGGTCGGCTCACCCGCCGAAGGCGAAGTGCAGGAAGCCGTGATCGCCTTGCGCGGCTTGGTGGAAAATACCCTGCGCGAGCGGATCGAGCGCGGCATCGGTGACGGCGAACTCCCTGTGCACACGGACGCCGCCGCGCTGGCGAGCTTTTATCTTGCCATCCTTCAGGGCATGTCCACCCAGGCACGCGACGGAGCCAGCCGCAAGAAGCTGGGCGCTCTCGCTGACGCCGCAATGGCGGCGTGGCCCGGGCGGGCGTAAGCGCTAACCGGTGCGAGGCCCAACTGCCAGAGACATTCCGGGGTTCCTTTTGTGGCTGCTTGATCGAGAAACGGACGCAAGCAGCCGCAAACACGTGAGCGTGCATCGGCATCAGCTGGCTGACTTCGGCCGACCAAGGGCAGGGGACGGTCGACGTTTGCCGACCCTAACCGGATGTCCAGAGGTGCGAGCGAGTGAGCGTATGCGTCCGAAAGGTGCTTTCGCTTCGATGAGGTAGGCCTCGGAACCTCAAATCCCATTTTTCACCTACACTTTTTCCGCGCTGACGCTGTATTCTGTTACCGTTGCCAGGTGAAGCAGCCCGCACATTCGCGGGGGCACCTTTGATTGGTTTTCCGAGGCTGTGTACGTGGTCCTCCATGTCCAAGAACTTCAAACGCGCCTATCGGGCTGAGATTTTTTCACCCCTGCTGAAGATCGACTTCTTCAACAGTATCGTCGGCTTACTGGCGGCCGCTTGGGCGGTTCTCGCGAAGCCGTCAAGCTACGAAAATGCTGGCCGAATCTGGTCGTAATGGTTCCGAGGGCAGCGACCGAACCCTGCTGTATTTCGGTTGGCTGACCCTGTTCATCTATCTGGCAACGCCGGCCGGTTTCCTGATTGATATACAGACGTCGTACATACTCAAGAACCAGTTGCATGCGACGGCGACGCAGATCTCGACATTCCGGCTGGTGACGGGCATACCAGTTTACATTGCGTTCGCTTTTGGCCTCGCGCGCGACCAATGGAACCCGCTGGGAATGCGGGATCGCGGCTTCTTCCTGATTTTCGCTCCGGCGACCGCGGCGGCATACATCTGGATGGCATTTTCAGGTTTCTCATACGCGAGACTGGTCATCGGGATGCTGCTGGCAATGCTGTCGTCCCGATTTATCGCCGCAGCCTATCAGGGGTTGATCGCTCTGGTGGGCCAGGAGAAGCTCATGTCCGGGCGCCTGAGCGCTCTGTGGAACGTGGTCGGCTCCGTCCCGGTCGTTGCGGGAGCGTTCGCTTCCGGGTACATCTCCGATCATCTTGCCGCGAAAGAAGCCTTCTTCCTGGTGGCGATGGTCACTTTATTGATTGCCGTGTTCGGGCTCTGGAAGCCCATTTCCGTCTTCGGCGATGCCTACGAGAAGCCGCAAGCCAGGGGCGCAGATCTCGTTGGGAATGTCAGGCGGCTGGTCAAGCATAGGGCCGTTTATCCAGCGGTTCTCATCTGCTTTCTGTGGAACTTTGCGCCAGGATCGGCCACTCCGCTGCAGTTCTACCTGACCAATGAGCTGCATGCATCGGATTCCGTTTACTCGTACTACAACGGGATCTTTGCCGCCGCGTTCATCCCGACATTTTTGCTGTATGGCTTTCTGTGCAAGAAAGTATCGCTGAACAAGCTGCTGTGGTGGGGAACGATTGTCGCAGTGCCGCAGATGATTCCGCTGGCATTTATTCACTCAGCCAATCTCGCGCTTGTATTGGCGGCACCGATAGGGCTGATGGGCGGTGTAGCCACGGCAGCCTACTTCGATCTCGCGATGCGGTCCTGTCCGCCAGGCTTGCAAGGCACCTTGATGATGCTGGTGGATGGCGTCTTCGCGCTCTCGGCGCGTGCCGGCGATCTTTTGGGCTCATGGATCTATAACAGCAGCCCAACGCACGGATTCACATATTGTGTGATCGCGACGACCGTGGTGTACGCACTGATCCTGCCCTTGATCCCGCTGACGCCGAAGGAATTGATTGCTACCAAGGATGGCGAACCGAACCCGGAGGTCGAGGCCGAGGTGTTGAGAGATCCAGAAAACTGAGCGTATATAGACTCCCCGCGACTCCATTGGTAGCATTTAGTTGGGACTGGCAGCTCTTGGCTGCCGGACAAAGGAGACACATTGACGCTCACCAGCAAAATTTCCCGCTATGACAGCGAATGGCCTGCTCTTTTCGTCACCGAGAAGGAACGCATAGCGAAGGGCCTTGGCGCTGAACTTGTCGATATTTATCACGTCGGAAGCACCGCTGTTCCAGGACTTGCGGCCAAGCCGGAGATCGACCTCTTGGTTGAGGTCTCAGAGCATCGAAACGAGGCAGCCCGAGACCGTTTCATGGGCGTACTGGGTTACGTTCGGGGAAGCGATCTTTCAGCAGGGCACCATTTCTATCGTCGCGATGTTGATGGGGTGCGAACGCACAAGGTGCATGTATGTATTAGTGGCCACTGGCAAATTGATAGAATGCTCCGATTTCGCGATCTTCTTAGGAGCGATGCCGTTATTCGACAGCAGTATCAGGACTTGAAATTTGAGCTCGAAGGAAGCAACCGTGGCGGCATCGCTGAGTACCTTGCGCTGAAGGCCCCCTTTATTGATGCCCTGATGGGATCGCGTCCGAGTTCAGCAAAGCAATAAAAGCAGAGGCGCCATTCTGCCGAGTCGGACAGCAAGCCGAGTCAATCGGAACACGCGCGCAAGTGCATGACGCCAGCGCCGTCGGCGAAGTGATCCAGGTAGAGGCACTCGGCCTCTGCGAACCCGGCGAGGGCGGTCTGGCAGCGGAGCGGGGCGCAAAAAAATACCGCCAGTGGCGGTAGTGAAAGCACCGGGAGCTATCCGCCCCAAGAGCGCGCTTTACGTCTGCACAGCCGGCGCGATGTCCAGATGCAGCGTTTGCACTTCGAGGAACTCTTCGATGCCGTGATGGGAGCCCTCGCGCCCGAGCCCGGACTCCTTGACGCCGCCAAAGGGTGCGACGGCCGAGGATATGACTCCGGTATTGATGCCCACCATCCCATATTCGAGCGCCTCGCCCACGCGGAACACGCGGCTCAGGTCATTCGAGAACAGATAGGCCGCCAGCCCGTAAGGGGTATCGTTGGCACGGCCAATGACTTCCTCCTCGGTCTCGAAGCGGAACAGCGCCGCGACCGGGCCGAATGTTTCCTCGGTCGAAACCCGCATCTCGTCGGTGGCCCCCGAGAGCACCGTGGGCTGGAAGAACTGCTCGCCACGCGCCGAGGACGCGCCGCCGAGCAACAGTGTCGCTCCCTTGGCGAGCGCGTCATCGATGTGCGCGGCGACCTTGACCAGCGCAGCGCGATTGATGAGCGGACCGATGGTGATGCCATCCTCGGTACCGACGCCAACGCGCAGCTTGCCGGCCTCTTCAGTCAGGCGCTCGGCGAAGCGGTCGTAGATGCCCGCCTGGACGTAGATGCGATTGGCGCAGACGCATGTCTGGCCGCTATTGCGGAACTTGCTCGCCATGACGCCGGCAATGGCCGTATCAAGGTTGGCATCGTCAAACACGATGACCGGCGCATTGCCGCCAAGCTCCATGCTGACCCGCTTGACGGTATCCGCGCATTGGCGGAGCAGCAGCTTGCCAACGTGGGTCGATCCGGTAAACGTCAGCTTGCGTACCGTCGGATTGGCGGTGAGTTCGCCACCGATGCCCTGCGGCTGTCCGGTGACGATGTTGAGCACGCCATCGGGAAACCCCGCGCGCTTGCCAAGCTCGGCCAGCGCCAGCGCGGAGAATGGGGTCAATTCGGAGGGTTTGACCACCACCGTGCAGCCCGCGGCCAGCGCTGGGGCCAGCTTGCGTGTGATCATCGCGTTGGGGAAATTCCAGGGCGTAATGGCTGCACAGACGCCCACCGGGGTCTTGCGCACAATGATGCGGCGATTGGACTGCATGCCCGGAATGGTCTCGCCGTAGGCGCGGATGCCTTCCTCGGCGAACCACTGGACGAAGGCGGCGCCATACAGAATCTCGCCTTTCGCCTCCGCCAGCGGCTTGCCCTGCTCGAGGGTCATGATGAGGGCGAGATCGTCGGCATGCGCCACCATCAGCGCGCGCCATTTGCGCAGCAGCTCCGCGCGCGCGTGCGCGGTAAGCGCGCTCCAGGCCGGCAACGCCTTGCTGGCGGCCTCGATCGCATCGCGCGTGTCTTCGGCTGCGCAATCGGGGATCGTACCCAGGGTCTCGCCTGATGCCGGGTTTAGTACGGGGAGCGTGCGACCGGAGTGCGCCGGTGTCCAATTGCCGCCGATAAATGCTTGTTGGCACAGCAGTGCCCGATCGTTCAGATTCATGTTGTGACATCCAGGTGGGTGCTCGGCTGCGCCGTTGCACAGCGCGCCCGGAACCTCCGGGCGCGGTCTGGTAATTTTGGTCAGAGCCCTGGTCAGAGCTCGCTTTCAGCCTGGTGTGCCTTGGCCATGTCGATCATGCTGTCAAAACGGAAGTCGTACTTCGGCGTGCCGGGAGGCGGCATGGTCGCGCCCCAGCCCTTGTCCGCATGCCGGCGATCGATCCAGGCGGAGGCTAGGCCAAAGGCGTTGGCCTGGGCGTGATCATGGAACAGGCTTTGCGCCGTATGCAGGATGTCGCCTTTCTCCAGCCCCAGGTCTTGCTTCAGGTGCTCAAGCAGATACTCGAAGTTGCGCGGGCTCGGCTTGTAGGATCCGATATCCTGCGCGGTGTAGATGGCGTCGAACTCCACCTGCAGGCGGGCGTTGCTGGCCCGGAAGGAAATCCGGTCGATATTGGACAGGATCACCAGCTTGTAGTGCTGTTTCAGGTATTGCAGCGCCTCCACCGAATCGGGGAAGGCGGGCCAGTCGGGCACCGAGGCGCCGAAGGTATTGGCTTCCTCAACGGTGACCGCGACCTTCCATTGCTCCGCCAGGCGCTTGTAAACCACGGCGAGCAGCAGGGAGTAGGCCAGCGCGGGCGTCTGGATTTCCTGTTCCGCTTCGTGGCGCGCGTAGATCTCGAGGATTTCGTCGCGGCTCTTTGCGCCCAGGCCGGCTTTCTCGATCAGGGGCTTGAGGCCGTTGTAGATGCCGGTTTCCCAGTCGATCAGCGTGCCGTAGCAGTCAAAGGTCAGTACCTTGAAGTCTTTCAGTTTCATGATGGCTCCTGGTTAGAAGGACTCTGCGAACGCCCGTTCGAGGGAGGTTCGCAGGATCTGGATCAGTGTGTCGATATCCGATTCGGTGTAATTCAAGGACGGTGCGAAACCGAGAATGTCGTCGGGGAAGGCGCGCAAGACCAGGCCATCCTCCATGGCGTGCCGAAACACGTGCTGCCCGAGACGAAGCGCCTGTGGCGGTTTCTGCCTGGTGCGTTTGTCGGCGACCAGTTCCACTGCCGCCAGCAAGCCTCGGCCGCGTACTTCGCCAACATAGGGCAGGTCTTCCAGCGACTTCAGGCGGGCCTGGAAGTAACTGCCGACTTGCTTGCCGTTTTCTATCAGGCCCCCATCCAGGTAGAGGTCGAGTGCGGCGTTGGCAACGGCGGCGCTGACCGGGTGCCCCGCATAGGTCTGGCCGTGGCCCAGCGCGGTGCCGTCGGCGCCGGCGTCGGCTATGCCGGCATACAGTGCCTCGGTCATCATGGTGGCGCTCATCGGGGCATAGCCGGAGGTGAGTCCCTTCGCGAGCGTGAGGATGTCCGGGCTCACGCCTTCGGCTTCACAGGCGAACATCGGACCGGTGCGGCCGAAGCCGGTAATCACCTCGTCGACGATCAGCAGGATGCCCAGGCGGTCGCACGTGGCGCGCATCGCGCGCAGGAACCCAGGCGGCGGAACAATGACGCCGCCCGAGCCCTGGATGGGCTCGCAGATGAACGCTGCCACGCGATCCGCCCCGATTTCGTCCACCTTGGCCTCGAGGGCCCGGACCGTGCTCGCCAGCACCGCTTCGGGATCCGGGCCATCGGGATGGCGGTACGGGTAGGGCGACGGGATATGGTGCTGCCGCGCCGTCGGCACGTCGAAATGGCGATGGAACAGCGGCAGGGCGGTGAGCCCGCTGCCGGTGCTTGAACTGCCGTGGTAGCCGCGCTGCAAGCCGATGAAGTGCTTCTTGTCCGGCCGGCCGGTAGCGTTGAAGTAATAGTTTGTCAGCCGGATCGCACTATCGACCGCGTCGGACCCCCCCTGGCCGAACACCACGCGCGTCAGGCCGGCAGGAGCCAGCGCCGCAAGCCGGGCGGCCAGGCGGATAGCTGGTTCGCTGGCGAAATGGAAGTAGCCGGTGGCATAGGGGAGTTGCTGCATTTGCTCCTGCGCTGCCTTCACGAGCGACTGCTGGCCATATCCGGCATTGACGCACCACAGGCCGGAGAAGCCGTCCTGGACCCGTCGCCCTTCGGTGTCGACCAGGTGAATGCCCTGCGCCGATTTCCAGATGGTGGCGCCGCGCGCTTCATGCTCGCGCAACGGCACCACCGGATGCACCCAGTGACGGCGGTCCAGTTGAAGAAGATGTTCTGTTTCCGACATGCTGAAGACTCCTGGTGCTTGCTTTGCTTGCTTGGTTCGGATCTGGCCGCCTTTAGCGCCCACTGGCATCACGCCTCTGTTGGGTTTTGCGGGCTCAGTGCCGGCTTAGTGCCGGCAGCACCTTGCCCGGATTGAGCAACTGTCTGGGATCGAGCGCGGACTTGATGCGCCACGCCGTTTCCAGCTCCACCCGGCTGCGCACCGTCAAGAGCTCGTCACGCTTTGCCACACCGACGCCGTGCTCCGCGGAAATGGATCCGCCGAGCGCCATGGCCGAGTCGTCGACGATGCGCGTGATCGCGGGCCCGAATTCGGCCAGATAGTCGGTGGCGTCCGCTTCCTCGGGGCGCAGCGGATTGAAGTGCACGTTGCCATCGCCCATATGTCCATAGATGATCATCCGTGTCCCGGGAGCGGTTTGCAGGACTTTCTCCGTGGTACTGGCGATGAACCCCGGGATGGCGGACAAGGGCACGGAGATATCGCAGCGAACGCTGCCGCGTGCGCGGGTCTGCGCGTCGGAGATCTCCTCGCGGATCCGCCAGAACTGCCCGGCATGGGCTTCGGTTGCGGCGATGGCGGCGTCTTCGATCCAGCCTTCTTCGATGCCGGTAGCCAGCGTGGCGTGGAATCCGGCCTCAACCTCGCTCTGATCGCCAGTGGACGACACCTCGACAAGCACATGCCAGGCGTGCCTGCACGCCAGCGGTGAGGGTCGATTGTCCAGGTGGCGAAGGACGAGATCCATCGCGTCCGACGAGATCAGCTCGAACGCCGTGATGTCGTTGCCCAGCCATTCACGCAAACTGCCAAACAGCGACAGCGCAGCGGCAGGGCTGTGCACGCCAAGGAACGCCGCGCACGTAGCACGCGGCTTCGGGAAGAGCTTGAGCACGGCTGCGGTGATGATGCCCAGCGTGCCTTCCGAGCCGATGAAGAGATGCTTCAGGTCATATCCCGCATTGTCCTTGCGCAGGGCACGCAGCCCGTCCCAGACATCGCCGTTGGCAAGCACCACTTCCAGGCCAAGCACCAGGTCCCGCATGTTTCCGTAGCGGAGCACAGCGGTGCCGCCCGCGTTGGTCGAGAGGTTGCCGCCGATCTGGCAGGTGCCCTCGGAGCCGATGCGCAACGGAAAGAGACTTCCCGCATCTTCCGCCACGGCGCGCGCCTGGCTGAGCGTCACCCCCGCCTCGACCACCATGGTCGCGTTGAGGGAGTCGACACCGCGCACCCGGTTCAGGCGGGCGAGGCTCAGAATCAGGGCACTGCCCGTCGCATCCGGCACGCTGCCGCCCAGCAGCGAGGTGTTCCCACCCTGGGGCACCACCGGAATGCCGTGGCGATCGCAGTACCGCATGATCGCGCTGACCTCCAGGGTAGTCGCGGGCCGGGCGACGCCAAGCGTGCTGCCGACAAAGACCTGTCGATAGTCCGTGGCGTAGGCCTGCGCGTCCTGGCCGACGAGGACGTTGGCCGTTCCGACGATGGATCTGAGGTGGTCGATGTGCGCTTCGGACATGATTTGGGCGTTCTAGCGTTCTAGGGTTCGGACGGGGCTCAGCACTGCCGGACGCGCGGCCCGGGGCACTGGTGCCGGACGGAGTCGCTGGTCACGAGCCGTCCTGGATTGATGGAAAGCTTACGAGCGCAGCGCCTGGGACGGTATGTATGAAACATAGGAATTGGACCCGCCCCATTCCACCTTTCCTGATCAGAACACCTGTCAGAACACCTTGCTTCCATTCGACACCTTGCCGTCCACCGTCAAGACGTTCACGACCGACGGCTCGGACTCCACGCCTAGCACCAGTACCTGCGACAGGAAGCCGGCGATGCGCCGTTCCCCGAGGTTGACCGCGCATACCACCGTCTTGCCGATCAGTTCCTCGGCCTGGTAGCGGTTGACATACTGGCCGCTCGAGGTCCTGGTCCCCATTTCGCCAAAATCGATCCACATCTTGTAGGCGGGTTTTCGGGCTTGCTCGTTAAGTTCGACCCGGACCACCGTGCCCACGCGAAAGTCGACGGAAGAAAAGGCTTCGTATGCACCCATGATGCAGACTCCTTGGAAAATAGTCGAAAGGAAGCCGTACGCCCGGAAAAGCAGCGCAGGCGCACGAGAAAAAAGGCAGGGCGGTGAACGCCGGCCGCTATCGGTCTTACTCGATCGTGAGCCGGTGCAACGCGACGGCGACCTGAAGCTGGAAGCGGTTCGATTGATCCTCGAGGGTCGTGCCGAGCATCGCCTCGATGCGCTCGACCCGATAGCGGAGCGTGCTGATATGGATGCCAAGGCGGCGGGCCGTGTTGGCCAGCTGAAAGCCTTCCTCGCACAGGGCTTCCAGTGTTTCCAGCAGGGCCTCGCTCTTTTTTTCGATCAGCAGTGGTCCGATCTTGGTCTGGATGAACAGCATGCGCGCATCGGCGTCTCCCAGCAGTGCGCGTGGAAACATCACCTCAGTGAAATGATGGATCTTTCCCGGCTTGAGGAGGCCGCATAAGGAGTTCACGTCACTGCCTCCCACCGCGATGCCGGCTGCACCCGTTTGCACGCGGCTTACCGCCAACGCCGCGCCGCGGCTGCCCAGTACGCGCCACAGCGGCTCTGGCGGGGTTCCGGAGGACAGCAGGAAGGTGATCTGATTGAGCGACACGAAGATCAACGGGGCCTGGCCCACGCTCTCCAGATACTTGCGCAAGCGATCGACCCAGCGCTCCCGGCGCAGGAAGCCTTCGCGAGACAACGGCAGCGGCTCGTCAAGCAGGACCAGGCATACCCGGTACTCTCCGGCCGGGTCCCAGCCGCTGAGCCGGGCGCGCTCCAGTGCCGATGGGGTTTCCTCGAAGCGCCCCTCAAGCAAGGTGCCCACCAGCGCGTAGCCGAGGCGCTCCTCCTGCAGGTGCAACGCCCGCATATGGGCCAGATGCAGGGCGCCGATGATGGAGGCATGCTCGGTTGCGCGTATGTCGAGTTCGCCCAGCGGCGTATCGCCTTCGTCGACGAACACGATGGCCACCATCTCGCCCCGGATGCGGATCGGGCATCCTAGCCGGCGCGGCATGCCGGCCTCGGGTTGCGGGTCGATCAGGATCGGGGTGACGCTGTCCTGGATCTTGCGCAGGATGACCTTGCGGTCGAGCAGGCGCATGTACGCCCGCTCCCTGCCTTGGCGATCCGAGGCGTCGGCATCGGCGCCAAGAACCAGTCCGTCAGGGTCGACGAAGTTGACCGCGCGCACCAGCAGGCCGCCCAGTGCCTTGGCAAGATCATCCAGGCTATTGGCCATCACCGCGGTGTTGGTCAGCGCGCGGTGAATTTCCTCGGAGCGCTCGATCAGTTCGCTCTGGTTCCGGATGATGTTGGCGTGAATCTCCTCCGTAATCGCGCTGAAGGGCACGTCCCAGGGCAACTCAAGCAGCGGCAGACCGATTTCCTGCGCCGTGGCGAGGGCGCTCATCGGGAAATGTTCCAGGAAATTGGGCACCGCCAGCACGATGCCGGCGAGTCCGCGTTCCTTGAGTGCACGAATCAGGCTTGCGCAGGCATCATCGTCGCGCGGCCAGTTGTAGCCCGTGGAAAGCAGCAGATAGCCCGGCTTGACCCATGCCGCGATATCCGGGTGGTCAACCATGTGGACCCACCGGATCTCATTGGTGAGCGCCTCGTGCCCAGCGACGACACGCGCATCGCGAAGCACGGTTGACTGTAGGGCCGTTGCAAGGTCCATGATGGCTATTTGATGGCTACTTGCAACCGATGGCGGTGGCAAACGACGCCATGTCGGGAAACTGGGCATCCGGCGTGGCCCTGGCGTTTGACGTGGCCCCTAGTCCGGGCCGGCGGTCGCGGCGGTTGATCCAGATGGACTCCAGGCCCAGGATGCTCGCCGGTACAAGGTCATAGAAGAGGCTCTGCGCCACGTGAAGGATCTCGTGGCGCGGCACGCCGATGCGGCCGAAGGCAACGTGAAAGTTGTTCAGCGACGGCTTGTAGCTCCTGGCTTGCTGGGCCGTGATCACATAGTCGAAGTCCACCCCGAGCTTCCGGTTCGACACGGCAAAAAGCTCGTCGTCGCAGTTGGTGATGACGGCCAGCCGGAAGCGCTGCTTCAGGCGCTGCAGCGTCGCGGCCGAGTCGGCAAATGCCGGCCAGTCGCCCACCGTATGCGAGAAGGCTTCAAGCTCTGCCGGGTTCGGCTCGAAACCGAGATCTGCGCCGATGCGCCGCAGCGTTTCGGCCAGCACTTCGCGGTAGGTCAGGTAGGGGCCGGCCTCGAGATCCGCTTCGTGCCTGACGTAGAGTTCGAGCGCCGCGTCGGCGCTCAGGCTGCAGCCGTATGCCAGCAAAATGGGAGAGAGGGCGGAGAAGAGCCCGGCCTCCCAGTCGATCAGCGTCCCATAAACGTCGAACGTCAGCACCGTCTTGTCGATGAACCTGTCCGCAAGATTGCTATCCATGGTCTGCCCTTCCTCACCCTTTGCGCTCAAGGCGTGCGTGCCTCGCGGATCGCCTTGTCCAGTATATCAAGGGCAATCCGCGCGTCGTCCAGCGACGTGTTGACAGGGGCCAGCAGCCGCACGCTGTTGCGATGCACGCCGCACTTGATCACCAGCAGGCCGCCGTCCCGGCAACGATCGATCACCCGCTGGGCAAATGCCGCGTCGGGCTGCAGCGGATCGCCATCGACAACGAATTCCATGGCAAGCATGGGTCCGACACCGCGAACAGCGCCGATCTCGGCGTAGCGGCTGGCCAGTTCGTCAATGCCGGCCCGCAGCACTTCACCCAGGGTACGGGCGCGCTCCAGCAGGTCGCTGTGCTCGAAGAGATCGAGCACGGCCAGGGCTGCCGCACAGGCAAGTGGGCTGCCGGCATAGGTGCCGCCTAGCCCGCCGGGAGCCGGTGCATCCATGATCTCCGCCCGGCCGACCACGCCGGAGAGCGGCAGGCCGCCCGCGAGGCTCTTTGCGACCGTCACGAGGTCCGGCTGGATGCCGGCCTCCTGGAACGCAAAGAGATGGCCGGTTCGGCCAAAGCCGGTCTGGATCTCGTCGGCGATCAGCACGATGCCATGCTTCGCGGTGAGCGCACGGAGCTTGTGCAGGAACTCCCTGCCGGCCGGAAGGAAACCGCCGTCTCCCTGTACAAGTTCAAGGATGATCGCCGCGACACGGTCCGGCGCGATCTGGGTGGCAAACAGATCATCCAGCGCCCGCAGGGCGTCGTCCCTGCTGATGCCGTGATAGGGGTCGGGGTAGGGCGTGTGGTAGACATCGCCCGCGAAAGGCCCGAAATTCTGTTTGTAGGGCGTGCTCATGCCGGTCAGCGTCATGCCCAGCAGCGTGCGGCCATGGAAGCCGCCGCGGAACGCGATGACACCCGGCGCATTGCGATAGGCACGCGCAATCTTGACGGCGTTCTCCACCGCTTCGGCGCCCGTGGTCAGGAATACGGTCTTGTAGGCAGCGCCTGCGCCGCCGACGAGTTTGTTCAGGCGGGCAGCCAGTTCAATATAGACGTCATAGCCGGCCACCTGAAAGGCTACGTGGCTCACGCGCTCGAGTTGGGCCTTGACGGCGGCGATGACGGCGGGGTGATTGTGTCCTACGTTGAGGACACCGATGCCACCCACAAAGTCAAGGTAGCGGCGCCCCTCGCTATCCCAGACGTGCGAGCCACTGGCGCGATCGATGAAGAGCGGGTGCGCGGTCAGCACGCCACGTGCAATGTGTTGCGTACGTGCAGCGGCTAGCGCCGGGGCTGGTCTGGTGATTGCGTCCATCTGTTCTGTCCTTGCAGGGCTGTGGGTGTTCCGTGGGTTCCGTATGGTCGGTATGGTCCGTATGGTCCGGTCCTCCGCCTTGGTCCGGAGGGTCGATACGATCTTAGGACCGGGCTTGCACCGGCACTACCTACGTCGCGTAGGAAAACGCTGCACGCATTTCGTACGCAAGCGAGGGTGGGGTTTTCACCAGTGCGTTTTCCCTCTCCTATGGGCCACGCAATGGCTTGCGCCAGCCTTCCTGCAAAAGGTAGGTAGGAATGCGCCGCGCGCTCCTATTGAATGCCAGGCAGAGCGACCCGTTCGCTCCCAGCGCCGGCCGGGATACTCAGTGGCCGGCACGCACACATGGCCAAAGGAAGGAGCAGGAAATGGATATAGCGGCAAGCATGGCGGCCTCGCCAGACGAGGCCAGAAGCCGGCGAAAGGCGATTACGGCGACCATACTCGGCAATGGCTTTGAATGGTTCGACTTCATGGTGTATGGGTTCTTCGCCATCACCATCGGTCAGCTGTTTTTCCCAACCGGAAACGAGCTGACCTCTTTGTTGTTGTCGGTCGCCACGTTCGGCGTCGGATTCGTGGTGAGGCCGATCGGCGGCGTCTTGATCGGGATGTACTCCGACCGGGTCGGCAGGAAGGCAGCACTGTCGCTGACGATTCTGCTGATGGCAGGCGGCACGGCGTTGATCGGACTCGCACCGACCTATGAACAGGTCGGGATCGCAGCGCCTGTCCTGATCATCCTTGCCCGCCTGATGCAGGGCTTCTCCGCCGGCGGCGAAATGGGCAGCGCCACTGCATTCCTGACCGAGCATGCCCCTGCTGCCCGCAAGGGCTACTACGCGAGCTGGATCCAGAGCAGCATCGGCTTTGCCGTCGTGCTGGGCGCGCTTGCCGGCACCGTGCTGACGCTCGTGCTCACCCCCGAGGAGGTCAAGGCATGGGGTTGGCGGATTCCCTTCCTGTTCGGCATCCTGATCGGCCCCATCGGCTTCTATATCCGCAACGGCGTGGACGAGACGCCTGCCTTCCTGGCCAACAAGGAGAAGGTCAAGCGGCCGTTCTCCGAGGTCATGCTCAACTATCCGCGCGAAACCTTCACCACGTTTTCCATGGTGATCCTGTGGACGGTCTGCATCTATGTGCTGCTGTTCTACATGCCGACCTATGCCGTCAAGACCCTGAAGATGCCGCAATCGATGTCCTTTATCGCTGGCGTGGTCGGCGGGCTGATCATTACCGTGCTGTCTCCGCTGGTGGGTGCCTGGTCGGATCGTATCGGACGCAAGAAGATCCTCGCCGCGAGCTCCGGTGGCATCCTGCTGCTCGCCTATCCGATGTTCGCCCTCATCGTCAGCGCGCCCACGCAGTTCAACCTGATCCTGTTCCAGGCCGCCTTCGGGGTGCTGATCGCCGGCTACACGGGCCCGATCCTGGCGGCGTTCTCGGAGATCTTCCCCTCCAAAATCCTGTCCACCGGGCTTTCGGTAGCGTACAACGTCGCCGTCATGACTTTCGGCGGCTTTGCCTCGCTGATCCTGACCTGGCTGATCGCGACCACCGGAAGCGCCATGGCGCCAGCGCTCTATGTGATTGCCGCGGCGGCCGTGAGCTTTCTTGGTGTGGTCTTCGGCTTTCGCGATCGCAGTCAGTGCACACAACAACAGTGAGGAGAATCCTATGAAACGTTATGCAATGCCGGCGGCATGCGCCGTCGCGGCGCTCTGCCTGGCAAACCAGTCGGCGCAGGCGCAGGTGCAGGAGGTGAAGCTGGGGTTTGCCGCGCCGATGACCGGCGGGCAGGCCCAGTATGGCAAGGACATGCAGAACGGCGTCGTGCTGGCGCTCGAAGACATGAACGCCACGCGGCCGCGCATCGGCGGCAAGGAGGTGCACTTCTCGCTAGCCTCGGAGGATGACCAGGCGGACCCGAGGACTGGCTCCGTGGTGGCGCAGAAGCTGGTGGACGGTGGCATCAAGGGCATGCTCGGACACTTCAACTCCGGCACCAGCATTCCCGCGTCGGCGGTCTACAGCAGGGCGGGGATTGCTCAGGTCGCCATGGCGACCGCTCCCGAGTACACGCGCCAGGGCTTCAAGACGGCGTTCCGCATGATGACCTCCGACACGCAGCAGGGTAGCGTGGTGGGTGCCTACGTTGTCAGGCAGCTCGGCGCGAAGGCCATTGCCATCGTCGATGACCGTACCGCTTATGGACAGGGCCTGGCCGATGAGTTCGAGAAGGCCGCGCGTGCCGCCGGCGGCACGATCGTGCGGCGCGAGTACACGAACGACAAGGCGGTCGACTTCAAAGCCGTGCTGACCAACCTGAAACGGCTCGCGCCGGATGTCGTGTTCTATGGCGGGGCGGAGATGCAGTCGGCGCCCCTGGCAAAACAGATGCGTGAACTCGGCATGAAATCCATGCTGGTTTCGGGGGAAATGTCGAAGACCGACAACTTCATCAAGCTCGCCGGAACAGCGGCGGAGGGCGCGCTTTGCTCGCTCGCAGGCTTGCCGCTTGAGCAGATGCCAGGTGGCAAAGCCTACAGCCAGCGCTACGAAAAGCGGTTCGGCTCGCCGGTGCAGACCTACTCGCCGTATGCGTACGATGGCGCCATGTCCCTGATGAAGGCCATGCAGGCTGCGGGCTCGGCGGAGCCGGACAAGTATCTGCCGGCGCTCGCCGCCACCTCTACGCCCGGCGTGACGTCAAAGCGCATAGCGTATGACAGCCGCGGCGACCTGCAGGAGGGCGGCATCACCATCTACAAGGTGGTTGGCGGGAAATGGCAAGCGCTCGAAAGCCTGGCCGGACGCTGACGCGGTAGTGGAGCGGGGCCGGGCCACCAGGCCTGGTCCCACGGGACATCCGCAAGACCTGCATGCCGCACGCGAATGCAGGTGAGACTCGGTTTCTTGATCCGCCGCAGCCTGGTAAGCGCGCGTGCATCGTCGCTACAGCGAAGGGTGTGCGTGAATTTTGGTGGGCTGGCGTCCCTCTTTGTTCTGTTCCCCGGGGACGCCAGTACTTTTGGGTGCCGGCGCCGTGCAAGCCGATAGGAATAGAACTTGTCAGACCGGCCGCGCGAGCCGGGCAGCCTCGGGGGCCGCGCCGGGAGCACGCAGCATGGTGATTCGCACCGACGGCAACGGTGGCGTGATTGCCTCGACCTCTTCGCGGCTGGTATCCCTGGCGATGACGATCAGGCGGGAGGTGCGGGACCCGGTCGCAATCCTGCACGGGGTGTCGAAGTGCTGGCCGACGCCCTGGATCAGCAATTGCTCGCCGCATCCGGCCACCGTCAGCAAGCCTTTGACCCGCAACAGGCGCGCTTCGAGATAGCCTGCCAGGTTTTCCAGCCATGCCGAGAATCCCGCCCATTCAAGCGGCTGCTCGCAGCCCAGCGCAAACACGTTGACGCGGGGATGGCCCGCCGTGGCTGCCATGCGCGTGTCATCCAGGCCATTGGGCAGGCACGATGCCGCAGTGGGCCCGGAAGGGCCCAGCGACAGCGCCGCTCGCGTTGCACGTTGAGGCTCGACGATGACCGTGGCCATTGGCCCCAGCGCTCTCGCGGTGGCCGCCGCGCGTTCGATGGCCGCCACGCCGGCGAGATCCAGGCGAGTTAGCACGATCGTATGGGCGGCACAAAGCTGGGCCGCCGCGAGTTCGAAATCGTCGCCCGCGGCGGCGGGCCGGTCAGCGGCGCAGGTCGCTACCACCCTGACGCGCATGGCAAGCTGCGACAGCGCGCCAAGGCTGCGCAGCACCGCGCCGGGGTGCGAGAGGCCGCTGCATTCCAGGATGATGCGGGCGAAGGGTGGTTTGCCGGCCAGTCGCCCTGTCTCTATCAACGCCTCTACGGTGTACAGCAGGTCGTTGGTCAGGCTGCAGCACACGCAGCCATTGCTGAGGGTCGCCATCGGCACGCCGGAGCGTACGGCGATGATGGCGCCGTCGATATTGACTTCGCCAACGTCATTGACGATCACTGCGGTTTGGGTGTCGTCTCCACCCGTAAGAAAATCGCTTACCAGCGTGGTCTTGCCGCTGCCAAGGAATCCGGTGAGCACGATGAAGTCAGTTGGCGCGCTCATGATTGGTGCGCCCTCGGGTTGCGCGTGGCCGGCTCGTCAGCAGCGACGCGTTGGGCCACCATCGCCTCGACGTCGTCGAGCAGTTCCTGCGTGTCGAAGGCGACGCCATCCTTGATGGTGGTGCGCAGGCAGCGCGTCCATTCGCCGCGCTGGTGCTGCTCGTTCAGGCGCAAGGCGCCGGTGCCATACAACAGCTTGAAATCGTCAAGCGGATTGCTGTCATGTATCAGGAGATCGGCGCGTTTACCTACCTCCACCGAGCCGGTATCGTCTTCGATGCCCAGCAACTCCGCGCCGTGATAAGTGGCAGCGCGCAGCACCTCATGCGGATTGAAGCCGGCTTCTTGCAGCAGTTCCAGTTCGCGGATGAAGCCAAAGCCATAGACCTGGTACATAAAGCCGGAATCGCTGCCCGCGCAGACCCGCCCGCCCCGGTTCTTGTAGTCCCGCAGCCACTGCATCCAGATCTGGAAGGACTCGCGCCACTCCACCTCGTTCTGCGTCGACCAGCGATACCAGTACGAGCCATGGCCCCCACGATGGGGCTCGAAGTACTTCGACAGGTTGGGATCGGTGAAGCGTTCGTGCCAGTCCGCGCGCCGTGCGCGCATCAGGTCGCGATTGGCGTCATAGACATTCATGGTCGGCACGAAGGTATGGCCCGCCGCGAGAAAGGTATCCAGGACCTGGTCCCACTTTGCGCTGCCGGGCTTGGCCGCTTGCAGGAAGGTCGTGCCCGCGGTGGAGAAGCGCAGGTACTCATCGTTGTAGTGATAACCCTGCGGAAACGCCTGGACGGTCCGGTCTTCGAACAGTGCCTCGGGCAGGCCGTAGAAGTGCTCCGAACTGGTCAGGCCCCATTTCGCGGTGGTCAGCGCGTTCATGCGGCTCACCGCCAGCGTAGCATGATGGCAGCAGGTACGGAGGCCGAGCTGGCGCGCTTCGTCGAGCGCCGCCTCCATGATGGCGGGCGGCGCACCAAAGAACTTGACGCCGTCGGCGCCTTTCTTGCGCAGCTTTTGCATCCATTCGCGCGCGGCCGCTGGCGTATGGATCGTCTTCAGGTAGTCGTTGATCGCGGGGAAATAGGCATAGGCGAACAGGCGAGGCGCAGCGATCCGATGTGCGGCGGCTGCCTCCTTTTGTTGCAGTGTCCACGCCAGGCCATTGAACGCCCCGGTTTCCCGCACCGACGTTACGCCGTGGGCCAGCCAGAGCTTGTACACGTAGTCGGCGCCAGGCATGGTGCCGCTTGCCGCGTGGAAGGGCGCACCGATATGCGCATGGCTGTCGACGAAGCCGGGCGTGACAAGGCGGCCTTCGCAGTCGATCTCGAACTCGCCCGGTGCCGGGCGGCGCTCCGGCTTGATGGGAAGGTGCGGCGTGCCCACGCTGACGATGTCGGCGATACGGTTGCCCTCGACGACGATATCGACGATGCCCCAGGGTGGGGCGCCCGTGCCGTCAATCAGCGTGGCGCCGCGCAGCACCATGCGGCGAAAAGGCCCAACGCCCCGGTCGCGGGCGGTCGCCGGCGCTACGCTCGGGAGGCGGTATTTTGCGAAACCGGCGACGATTTCCTCGCCGATCTCGATGGGATTGCCGGATGCATTGTCCATGGTCTGGTTGATCGTGCGGCGCAGCGCACTCGGGGGAGGATTTGGATACCTACTTTTTAGCCCTCCCGCGCGTTGGCGGACACCGACGGCACATAGCACCGGGCGCTACGGTTTTCCTCTCAAAGATAGGACGCCGCGCCGCCGAGGCTGGCCGGCGGCAGCTACGCTCGCCGTGCCGGCCGGTTGCCCAGGCCCACTGCAGCCGTGACCAGCAGGGCCCCCAGCAGGGTCGCCGGTTCGACGCGCCGGCCAAGGAAGACATGGACGAACAGGGTCGAGACCACTGGCACCGCGTAGGCGAACAAGGCGATGCGATGGGGATTTCCCTTCTTCATCGCATAGTCCCACAGGTAAAACGCCCCCCCGAGCGGCCCAAGGCTGAGGTAGCCGAGAGTCAGCCATTGCTTGAGGTCCAGCGACAGTCCAGGCTGATCCGCCGTGGCCATGGCCGACGCCCATGTCGGGGCGGGCGCCGCGTAGGTTGCCAGCGACACCACGCCGGCCGCGAGACAGTAGAGCGATACGGTGGACGTTGGCACTTCGGCGAAGCGCCTTGACCATACCGAGAAATACGCCCAGACCAGCGCCGAGACCAAGGCAAGCGTGTATCCGAGCCAGGCGCTTGCGTTGAACGCGGGCACCGCGCCAACACATGCCGCCGCGCCGGCAAAGCCCAGCAGCCCGGCCGCGACATGATGCCGGGCCAGCGCGTATCCGCCCTGCCGCCTAAGCATCAGCGGCGTGAGGACGATGATGAATAGCGGCCACAGGTAGTGCAACAGGTTGGCCGCCACCGGATCTGCCGTCTGCAAGCTCAGGAAGTAGAGCGCATGATAGCCAAGCATGGCGGCACTTCCCACCAGCAAAGGTCTGGCGCGCAAATGGCGCCAGCGCACCCAGGGCAGGCCAAGTGCGCCGCCCCCGATCAGCGCCAGCCCGGTGGTCAACAACGGGGGAAGTGCGGACAGGCTCACCACGGAAACGGCAAGCGTGCTCCAGATCAGCAAGGCGCAGATGGCCAGCGTGGTCGGCATGATGCGGTCCGCAAATGGCGCGAAGGGGCGCGGTCAGCCGGCATCCGCCTGGCTCAGGACGAATAACGGGGCGGTATAGGGAGCGAGTGCCTCGATGCGGGCGAGGGCGGCCGGGTCGATGCGCTCCTGCTCGCAAAGCAATGCCAGCGCCCCGACAGTACGCTGGCAGACGACCAGCGGGATGTTGACAAGCGTCCTTGTTCCCAGCGAGCGCAGCAGGGCGTGATCGGGAAAATAGCGAACCAGTGCGCTGCTGCCCGAGGCAACCAGGACGCGTTGCGCCTGCAGGACATGGGCCGACCATTCGCTGCCAGACAGATGCTTCCAGCCTCCCACAGGATAGGCAGACGGTACGCTGGAGAAGATGCGACGGACGTCACCGGGGTCGTCGGCGCCGCCGCTCGCATGCTTCGTGACCAGTGCCGTCATATGGCGGAAAGGAAGGGCAATCGCTGCAGCGTGCCCCCATTGCGTGAATGCTTCGTCCATCGACCGCGCCGAACGCACCGCCGCCGCGGCTTGCCCCGGCAAGTTGCCGGCAGTCGATGCCTCCCTCGCCGGATATTCGGGCGCAGCCGAATACGACCGCGTTGTGGGCGCCAGCAAGGCGGCGCCGCAAATCGTTGCAAATCCACGTCTGTCCACAGTAGTCTCCCGGTCGGCGTTGCTGGGAGACAGCTTAGAGAAGGTGCACGCCCATCACTTCCTATCGATGCAAGGAATCTGCCCGCTGGCTTTCCTATCGCTCGCAGTACCGTGAAGCGTCGCCTCCAATGCGCTCCTGGCGTAACCGTGATGCCCGTGGCGCCTCGCATTGACTACCGTTATATACATAGATATATTGCGGTCATTGGGCAACCGCCAGCCGCCACCCGGCCACCGCCGGGATCGGCAATGGCTTGCGAGCCCAGCTCCACAAGGCATTGCCGTGAACCAGTCGTTGCTGATCCTCGATGCGTTTTCGCTGTCGCCCGGCGAGCCGGCCTGCCGCGCGCTGGCCGGCGTGCTGGAAAGCGCCAACGCGGCCAGGCTGCCCAGGTTCGCGCAGTGGCTCGGGCTTGCCGAGCCCGAGTTCTGGCAGATGCTGGATCACTGCTTTCCTGGTGCAAGGGCGGCGGGGTGGGCGCCGGAGTCGGCGCCGGTCGATGCCGCCGCCTTGCCTTGCGAGTTTCCCGACCTGGTGCAGATGCTGATCGCATCTGGCAATCCCGCTCGCCCGGAAACGCGCTGGGCCGCGCACGCGCTGGCCAGCGGCTGCTTTGGCGGCTCCCATCTCTGGCACGACATGGGCTTGTCGGGCCGGCACGATGTTTCGCGCTTGCTGCAGGCGTACTTTCCCTCGCTCTATGCGGCCAACACCACGGACATGAAGTGGAGGAAGTTCTTCTACCACGAGCTATGCCGGCGGCTGGGCCTGCACCCGTGTCCCGAACCGGCCTGCGCCGGATGCGACAACTATGCGGCGTGCCATGGCGCCGAGACGGTCATTACCTGGCGCTAGATGTCGCTGGCAGAAACACCGGTGCTCCACCATGATCCGCGTGGACCGCGGCATGCTGAAGGGCCGCCTGCAGCCAGGCACCGCGATCAACTTGCTGATGGACGAGGGAGTCGCGCAGCGGATGCTGGCAGGCGGATATCGTGGTCTTCGATGCGGGCCGCGTGCGCGATGCGGCTACCTATGCGTCGCCGCAACAGGCGGCGGAGGGCATTGGCTGCGTGACCGTGAATGGCGCGGGCAGGGCGGGTGATCGCGCGCCAGCACTGAGTGCGAGGGAGGCCGGGGACCTGTGTCTCCGGCCTTCCCACCGGCTTAGGGCCGCGAGGGATAGATGCCCTCAGTGCAGATCATGTACGTCAGGCCGTTGGGCGTGACGGACGCAAGATTCGGCAGCGCAAAGTTGGTCGTGCCATTACCGCCAAATGAAGTCCCCAGCAGGGAGAACAGCGCGGTGTACTGCTGGATCGGCAACAGCCGGCCATCGGCCGGCATGCCTTGCCCGAAGGTCGTGGCGGTTAGCCACACGCTCCCCATCGTGCATTGGACGCCGGTGCCGCCGCCTGCCGCGTTCCCGCTTTGTCCCAGTCCCGCGTTGCCGCCGGTCGCGCCCGTGGCACCGGTGGCTCCCATGGCTCCCGTCACGCCCGTGGCCCCGGTAGCGCCTGTTGCCCCCGTAGCGCCGATGGGGCCCGATACGCCTTGCGCGCCCGTCGCGCCAGTGGCGCCGGTGTTGCCAGTCGCACCCGTGGGGCCCGTGACACCCGTACTGCCCTGTGCGCCAGTGGCTCCTGTCGGGCCTTGCATGCCGGTGGCGCCAGTGGCGCCGGTCATGCCAGTAACCCCCGTCACGCCTTGTGCGCCCGTGGCGCCGGTCGCCCCCGTCGGTCCCGTCACGCCTTGTGCACCCGTGGCGCCGGTCGCGCCCGTAGCGCCATTGCTTCCATCAGCACCTTGCGGACCCTGAGCGCCCGTTGCTCCGGCAGGTCCGGTAGCCCCGACAGCGCCTGTTGCGCCGGTCGCGCCTGCCACACCCGTGGCGCCAGTCGTGCCCGTTGCCCCTGCCGGGCCCACATCGCCCTTGGCCAGTTCCTGCGCCACCGTGGTCAACGTGGCGTTGTTGGCCTTCAGGCGCACGATCAGCGCTTCGAGCCTGTCGTCGTAGGCGTCGCCGGCTTGCGGCTGGAACACCTGGTTGAGCAGGTTGAGTGTGTCCACCGTCACGCCCAGGTTGGCCAGGCGTTGCTTGGTCAGTGCGAGGGCGGTAGGCAGGCGATTGTTCGCGGCGCTGGCAGAGGTGGCGGAGAACGTGTTGAAGAAGGCTTCGGTGTCCGGGTTCTCGGTGGCGCTAGCCACCACCAGCTCGGTGATCGGCGTGATGTTGGTGACGCCGGGGCCGAGGATCAGCGTGTGCAGTACGCCGTTCGGGCCGGTCACGCGCGCCGCGCACGGCAGCACCAGGCCGGCGGTGGTGACCGACCAGGCGCCGGTGGCGGAGGTGGTGACGGAGGCCGTGCCGGCCACGCATTTCAGCTCCACGGTGGCGTTGGCGATCGGCGCGCCGGTGGCCGCCACGCCGGAGATCGAGGCCGGGGTCACCGTTACCGGGGCGCTGCCAGACGATTGCGCGCTGTCGTTGCCGCCGCCGCATGCGGTGAGCAGCGATGCCGCTGCCATGGACAGATAGAGAGTCCGCTTCTTTGCTTGCTTCATGATTTCGCTTAAATTCCCAAGACTTGTTATCCGCTTGCACACGTCTCGATTGGTATCGAGGTGTACTTTTCTTTATGTATTGGGAGCGCCCGCCGGGCGCAGCCGGCAGCATTTTATCGACGGTTGTCCACGAGGCGGCAAAGTCTTCAGCCGTTTCGCTGGCAGACTTGCATGTCGTTGCCAAAACCCAACGAAGCCGGCGACGCGCCGGCAAGGCGCAGGCGCAATGGCCCGCTACAGCATCGCCGAATGCAGATGGTGCGGATCGTCCAGCGTATCCGCCACGATCTGCAGCGATTCCTCCATCTCGTCGCGCTCGCCCGGCCCGCCCAGGCAGAGACGGATCGCATCCGGCGGATTGCCATCGGTGGAAAACGCCGCGCTCGACACCGCGCCGATGCTGCGCGAGCGCAGATGCAGCGCCAGCTCCGAGGGGCGCCAGCCGCTTTCCGGGGGGATCGGCAGCCAGAGATGGAAGCCTTCCGGGTCGGCGTCGTACGGCCGTCCCGCCAGGACATCGCGGGCCAGGATTTGGCGGGCCACGCACTCGGCGCGAATGGCCTTGAGCATGTCTTCCGCCGTGCCGTCCTTGATCCACGACGTGGCCAGCAGCGTATTGAACGGGCTCGCCATGACGGTTGTGGCGCGCAGGGTGCCGGCCAGACGCTGGGTCTGGCGCGCGGTGGGGCCGTTGATAAAGGCAATGCGCAATCCGGCGCCGAAGCATTTCGACAGGCCGGTGACGTAGTAGGTGAGTTCTGGCGCGAGCGTGGCCAGGGCATCGGGCGTGCGCTGCGGCAGCATGCCGTAGGCATCGTCCTCGATGATCGGCACGCTGTAGCGCAGGGCGATATCCGCCAGGATTTCGCGCCGTCCCTGGGGCATCGTTTTGGTGCTGGGGTTCTGCAGCGTGGGATTGCAGTACAGCGCGCTGGGCTTTTGCGTCTTGCATAGCGTCTCAAACGCGGGGCCGAGGGGGCCTTCCTCATCGCCGGGCAGGGCTTGCAATTGCACGCCGAGCTGCGTGGCGATGGCCTTGATGCCGGGGTAGGCGAGCGTATCCAGGCAGATCGTCTGCCCGGGCCGGGCCAGCAGCGATACCAGCGCCACCAGCGCGCTGTGAATGCCCGGGCAGATCAGCACGGTATCCGCGCGGCAGGCGGGCACATAGCGTTTCAGCCATTCGGTCGCTACGGCGCGATCTGCCGGCGTGCCGCCGAAATCCTGGTAGCGCAGCAGGTCGTAGGGATCCGTCGTGCTCATCAGGCGTGCTGCCGACTCGCGCAGCCTCACGGTCAGCGCCGGCGGCTCGGGCGGGTTGTTCATGGTCATTTCGGCACCCGTGCCCGCGCGCAGCGGCAGCGCCGGCGCACGCCCGCGCACAAAGGTGCCGCTGCCGGCCTTGGCGTCGATCAGCCCGCGCTTGCGGGCTTCCGCGTAGGCGCGCGCCACGGTGGTGTAGTTGAGCTGCAGCGCATCGGCCAGGTCGCGCAGCGCCGGGAGGCGGTCGCGTGCTTGCAGGCGGCCGCTTGCCAGGTCTTCCTCGATCAGGTCGGGGATCATCAGGTAAGCGGGTTTGGCGCTCTCGGAGAGGCGTTTGAGCCAATGGCTGGCAAGTCCGGACAAGGCGGGCTCCTGGCGTTCGGTGCGGTTTCATCAGACGTTTCAGGCTACCACAATGATCGGTTTTTGCGATCCAATTGATCGCATAATTAATTGCGCAATGATGGTGCGTGATGACGGAATTGCACCGCTTGCGGGCGCATTCGCCCTGCTGGCGTGTTCCGTCGCAGTGCATGGCCTCCAAACGCCTGTATCGGCAAACGCACAAGCGTTTCGCGCACATTTCGCCATCCGGAAAATCAGCGATGCGATCAATGAGCGATTCGCTGCTTGATCGGCAATTGATCGCATGGGCGGGCGTGGCAGATGGCATGTCCCATGCTCAAGGAGTGGTGTCGGCCCAGCGCCGATCGATCGACTGATCCACCAACCCTATGGAGTGCAACATGCCCGCAGTCAACAAACCGGCCCACAAGAAAGGCGACTTCCTGGTCGACTACGAAGAGAAGGTATTCGAGGACGTCAAGGCAGAACCGGGCGAGAAGGCCCTGGTCACCTTCCACACCGTGGCCTTCGAAGGCTCGATCGGCTTCGTCAACCTGTTGCAGGCCACGCGCCTGCAACGCAAGGGCTTCGAGACCTCCATCCTGCTGTATGGCCCGGGCGTGACGCTTGGCCTGCAGCGCGGTTTTCCCACGCTGGGCGACGAAGCCTTCGCCGGCCATCTCAACTTCAACAAGCAGATCACCAAGTTCATGGAAGAGGGCGGCAAGGTCTACGCCTGCCGCTTCGCGCTGCAGGCGCTCTATGGCCATGGCGAAGCGTCGCTGATCGAAGGGATCCGCCCGATCAGCCCGCTCGACGTGCTGGACCTGAAGCTGATCCACCGCAAAGAGAACGCGCTGATCCTGGATACCTGGACGGTTTAACGCTTCGGTTTAACGCTTAGGTTTAACGCTTCAACGCTTAGAAAAAGGGCGGGCATCACCATGTCACAGAAACGCATTGTGCGCGCGGCTGCGGTCCAGATCTCACCGGACCTCGAGCACGGCGAAGGCACCCTCGCCAAAGTCTGCGAGGCCATCGACCGCGCGGCGCGGGAAGGCGTGCAGCTGATCGTCTTTCCGGAAACCTTCCTGCCGTACTACCCGTACTTCTCCTTCGTACGGCCGCCCGTGCAATCCGGCAGCGACCACATGCGCCTGTACGAGCAGGCGGTGGTGGTGCCCGGCCCCGTCACCCATGCCGTGTCCGAGCGCGCGCGCCGGCACGCCATGGTGGTGGTGCTCGGCGTCAACGAGCGCGACCACGGCAGTCTCTACAACACGCAGCTCATCTTCGATACCGACGGCCGCCTGGTGCTCAAGCGCCGCAAGATCACGCCGACGTTCCATGAACGCATGATCTGGGGCCAGGGCGACGCGGCCGGCCTGAAGGTGGCCGATACCGCCATCGGCCGCGTGGGCGCGCTGGCTTGCTGGGAGCACTACAACCCGCTGGCCCGCTACGCGCTGATGACCCAGCACGAGGAAATCCATTGCAGCCAGTTTCCCGGCTCGCTGGTGGGCCCCATTTTTGCCGACCAGATCGAAGTCACCATTCGGCATCACGCGCTGGAATCCGGCTGCTTCGTGGTGAACGCCACCGGCTGGCTGACCGACGAGCAGATCGCCTCGGTGACCACCGACCCCGCCTTGCAAAAGGCGCTGCGCGGGGGCTGCAACACCGCCATCGTGTCTCCGGAGGGCCAGCACCTGGCGCCGCCGCTGCGCGAGGGCGAGGGCATGGTGATCGCGGACCTGGACATGTCGCTCATCACCAAGCGCAAGCGAATGATGGATTCGGTGGGGCACTACGCCCGGCCCGAATTGCTCAGCCTTGCCATCAACGACCGGCCGGCGGCGACAGCATCGCCCATGGCCACCGCATTCTCCAACTACCACGGGAGCACCCACCATGAACTCCAGCGAGATGACGCCGGCCTCGAGCCGGTTGTCGGTAACTGAACTTCGGACCGAGCTGCAATCGGTGGGGCTGCGCCTGCTGGACCCGGCGGCGGGCGCCGCCAGCCGGCGCGGCGGCGCGGGCCCGTCGGACCACAAGGCGGTGACCGTGGACGGCGTGACCATCATGGTGCCGGTGCATACCAACACCGCCTGGCATTCGCCGTACGTGGCGTCGTCGCCGGATGGCAAGGGCACCAGCGCGCTGATGCGCGGCACGATCCCGATTGCGAACATCAGCTTTCCAAAGGCGCCGCGCTTCTATGCCCTGCAGACGATGGAAGGCGTGCCGTATTCGCACATCGCCACGCTGCACAGCGCGGACGTGCTGGCTACCACGGTGCTGCAAACCTGCATCCGCTACGAGAGCCGGCGCAAGACCTGCAAGTTCTGCGCGATCGGGCAATCGCTCGCGGCGGGGCGCACCATTGCGCGCAAGACACCGGAGCAACTGGCTGAAGTGGCGCGCGCCGCGGTGCTGCTGGACGGCGTCAAGCATATGGTGCTGACCACCGGCACGCCGCCCACGCCGGACCGTGGTGCCCGCATCCTCTGCGAAAGCGCCTTCGCCATCAAGGCCGCGGTGGACCTGCCCATCCAGGCGCAATGCGAGCCACCGGACGATGACCGCTGGTTCGACCGCATGAAGGCCTCGGGCATCGACACGCTGGGCATGCACCTGGAAGTGGTCACGCCGGCCCTGCGTGAGCGGATCATGCCGGGCAAGGCGGCGGTGCCGATCAGCCGTTATATGGAAGCCTTCAAGGCCGCGGTTGCCGTGTTCGGCCGGGGGCAGGTGAGCACGTATATCCTCGCCGGCCTCGGTGACAGCGCTGAGACCATCCTGTCGATCTCGAAGGAACTGGTCGAGCTTGGCGTCTACCCCTTCGTGGTGCCCTTCGTGCCCATTACCGGCACGCCGCTGGAGGACCATCCGGCGCCGCCGCCTGAATTCATGAAGTCCATCCTCAAGCCGCTCGGCGCCATGATCAGCGCGGCGGGCATGCGCTCGGCGGATATCAAGGCGGGCTGCGGCAAGTGCGGCGCTTGCTCCTCGCTGTCTTCGTATGAAGAGGTGGCGGCATGAGCGACGATCTCTGTGTGGAAGTGCCCGTGGCCACCACGTTCCGCATCCGCTGGGCCGGGGCGCAGTGGGAGGAGGACGAGGCCATGGCGCTGCGCCGGGCGGTGTTCTGCCATGAGCAAGGCATCTTCGTTGGGGACGACCGCGACGAGATCGATGAGATGGACGAGATGGACGGCAGGGCGCAGTTGCTGGTGGCGGTGAAGTGCCAGGCGGACGAGCCCGAGATGGTGGTCGGCACCGTGCGCATCCACGAAACCGAGCCTGGCGTGTGGTTTGGCTCCCGGCTTGCCGTGCACGCCGCGTACCGCAGCCACGGCAAGATCGGCGCGACGCTGATCAAGCTGGCGGTGAGCAGCGCGAACGGGCTGGGCTGCACCCGGTTCCTCGCCCACGTGCAGAGCCAGAATGTGCCGCTGTTCCGCCGCTTGCATTGGCATGCGCTGGCCGAGGAAACGCTGCTCGGCCGCCCGCACCACCTGATGCAGGCGGACCTGGACTTCTACCCGGCGTGCCTGACGCCGCGCGTCGGCTTGTCGACGCTGGGCAGGAGCGGGACATGAACGTCGCGCAGATTGTGCAAAGCCTGCGCGCCAGCCGCGGCTTTGGCCACAAGACCGACATTGCCGGCGTGCTGTCGTCGCTGGGCAATGCGCTGCCGGGCGGCATGCGCGATCTCGGGCAGGCGGTGGCGGTGGGCGACGATTGCTCCGCCATTGCCGACCATGATGGCTACCTGCTGTTTGCGATCGAAGGCATGGTCCGGGATTTCATCGATGCCAAGCCTTGGTTCGCGGGCTATAGCGCGGTGATGGTCAATGTCAGCGACATCTATGCCATGGGTGGCCGCCCGCTGGCCGTGGTGGACGCCATCTGGAGCCACGGCGTGGCCGACGCCGCCGAAGTGCTCAAGGGCATGGCGGCGGCCTCCGCGGCCTATGGCGTGCCCATCGTTGGGGGGCACAGCAATGCCCGCAGTGATCACGCCCAGCTTGCGGTGGCCATTGTCGGTCGGGCGCGCCGATTGCTATCGAGCTTCGCTGCGCGTCCGGGTGACCGGCTTCTGATGGCGGTCGATTTGCGCGGCGCCTTTGCCGAGCCGTACCCATACTGGAACGCCTCCACCGAGGCGCCGCCCGCGCGGCTGCGGGCCGATCTCGAACTGCTGCCCGCGCTGGCCGAGGACGGCCTGTGCGCCGCGGCCAAGGACATCAGCATGGCCGGCACGCTGGGCACGGCGCTGATGCTGCTGGAATGCTCCGGCGTGGGCGCGCGGATCGACCTGGACCGTATCCCGGCGCCCGCGGGCGTGCCCGTGGAGCGCTGGCTTTCCGCGTTTCCCAGCTATGGCTTCCTTCTGGCGGTGCGCGAGGCGGACGTGGAGCGCGTTACCGCACGCTTTGGCGCGCGGGACATTGCTTGCGCGCAGATCGGCGTGATCGACGACTCGCGTCGGGTCATGGTCGGCGCGGGCGGGGAGAGCGCTTTGCTGTGGGATTTCGCGCACGACGCCTTCATCGTTCCGCGGGCTGAGTGTCCAGCGCGGGACGCCACCCACATCGATGCCTGAGGAGCCTTCATGCCAGTCACCCATTTCCGCATACGTTGGCCCGACCAGAGCGAGGCCACCTGTTACTCCCCGTCTTCGGTGATCACGGAGTTCTTTGTCCCGGGGCAGGACTACACGCTGGACGAGTTCCTGGAGATCGCCAGGCGCGCGCTGGGCAGCGCCTCGGAGCGCGTCAGGGCCAAGTATGGCTATGCCTGCTCTTCTGCCATGGACCAGCTTGAACAGATCGAGACAAGCGCCGCGCGTTTTTGTGCGCAGCCGGACGCCACGGTGCGCGTGCTTGGCTTTGGGCGGTAGGTACTTTCGCACCACTGGTTTGCTCCCCTCTCCCACGCAGTGGGAGAGGGGCCGGGGGAGAGGGTGGGCGCTAGCTCGGAGTGAGAGCCTTCGCCGCTGCCACCGCCCGGCCG
>NZ_BAAILO010000412.1:35429-91524 GCF_054589115.1 Cupriavidus sp. 8B
TAGCACTTGGCCGACCCTCACACAGCATTCAAAGAAGGACCCAACATGTCTACCACCCCCAACGAAACCCAGGCCACCGGCGCCGCTCCCAAGCACCACAGCGTCATCGTCGTCGGCGGCGGCCAGGCTGGCTTGTCCATGAGCTACTACCTCAAGCAGGCCGGCATCGATCATCTCGTGATCGAGAAGCACACCGTCACCCACACCTGGCGCAGCCAGCGCTGGGATGCCTTCTGCCTGGTCACGCCGAACTGGCAGTGCGCCTTGCCCGGCTATCCCTACCAGGGCAACGACCCGCACGGCTTCATGAAGAAGGATGAGATCACCGCGTACCTCGACGGGTTTATCCGCATGGTGAACGCCCCGGTGCTGGAGCACACCGAGGTCCGGCGCGTGAAACCGCTAGAGCAGGGCGGCTATCTTGTCGCTACCACGCAGGGCGACTTCACGGCCGGGCAGGTGGTGGTGGCCTCCGGCGGCTATCACACGCCGATCGTGCCGCGCATGGCCGAGCGCCTGCCGGCCAGCATCCGGCAGATCCAGTCCTCCGAGTACCGTAGCGCGCAAGCCTTGCCCGAAGGCGGCGTGCTGGTGGTGGGCTCCGGCCAGTCCGGCGCGCAGATCGCGGAAGACCTGCACCTGGCGGGCCGCAAGGTGTTCCTGGCCGTTGGCCAGGCGCCGCGCTGCGCGCGCTTCTACCGTGGCCGGGATGTGGTGGACTGGCTGGCCGACATGCAGTACTACGACATGCCGGTGCAGGAGCATCCGCTGCGCGAAGGCGTGCGCGACAACACCAATCACTACGTGACCGGCCGCGATGGCGGGCGCGACATCGACCTGCGCAAGTTCGCCACCGAAGGCATGGAGCTGTTCGGCGCGCTGGAAGATTTCCATGACGGCAAGCTGCGCTTCACGCCGAACCTGAAAGCCAACCTCGACGATGCGGACGACACCTACAACCGCATCAACGCCAGCATCGACAAGTTCATCGACAAGCACGGCATTGCCGCGCCCGCCGCCAGCACCTATGTGCCGGTATGGACGCCGGGCGAGGAGCGCTGGGCACTCGACGTGGGGCAGGCTGGCATCGGCGCCATCGTCTGGTGCATCGGGTTCCGCCCGGATTTCAGCTGGCTGGAGGCGCCGGTGTTCAACGGGCGCGGCTATCCCGGCCACGTGCGCGGCGTGACGGCGCAGGACGGACTGTACTTCCTCGGCCTGCCGTGGCTGCACACCTGGGGCTCCGGGCGCTTTTCGGGCGTCGCGCGCGATGCCGGGTACCTGGCGGCCGTAGTCAGCGAGAAGCTTGGCGCGCAAGCCCTGGCAGCCTGACATGTTTCGCGCGAGCACAAGCTATGTCGCCGGCATGCCGAACCTGTCCTATACCGGCCTGTCGGAGAACTGGCTGCTCAAGGCTTGCGGCGACCTGCACTGGCAGGGGCTGGCGGCGCTGTCCGGGCAGGCGCTACCGGAGTTCCGCGACGCGCAGGGCAACAAGGCTTACGCCGCGTTCACCGCGATCCGGCTGCGGGAGGCCTCGCTGGAAGCGCTTGGCGAGAACGCCGGCTTCTCGGTGAACACGCAGTTGATGCGGGTGGCCGGCGCACGCCACTTCAGCACGCATGCGCTGAGGCTCGATGGCGATGGCGGTGGCGGTGGCTCAGGTGCAAGACGTGCCGAGGTATCGATGATGTCCACCTTCATCCGCCGTGAGCGCGAACGCGACAATCGTTCGGTGGTCAGGGCTGCTTTCAACATGCCGGCGGACGGGCCGCCACCCGCTGCGGCGGCCGAGATGGGCGCGCTCGCCAAGCGCTTCCGGGCGGGGGACTGGACCACCCATCTTGGCCTGGAGCAGGCACGGCACCTTGGCCGCCACATGGCCGAATACCTGCCTTGCCCCTATACCGACTTCAACGGCGCGGATCTGCTCTACTTCGCCAACTTCCAGGCCATCGTCGACCGCGCTGAATGGCAATGGCAGCGTTTCGACGAGCCGCCGGTGATTGCGGGGCGCGACCTGTTCTTCCACGGCAACGTCAATCTTGGCGAAGCGCTGGAACTGTCGTTCTCCGCCGTGGAGATCGGGCAGGGCGGACTGGCCCATTGGTGCGAGGTCCGGCGCGGCAGCGACGGCGAGAAGATCGCCGATGTGGTGACACGCAAGCGGTGGAGAGTGCGATGAGCGCAGCTGATGGAAGGGGACTGGCACTCAAGCCCGTCTATACCGCTGCCGACCTGGATGGGTTGCAGCACCTGGGCACGCTGCCCGGCGAGGCGCCGTTCGTGCGCGGGCCGCATCGCTCCATGTACGCGGGCAAGCCGTGGACCATCCGGCAGTACGCGGGCTTTGCCGATGCCACCGCCTCCAACCTGGCATTCCGGCAGGCGCTGGCGCAGGGCGCGCAGGGTTTGTCGGTGGCGTTTGACCTGCCGACCCATCGTGGCTACGACTCCGATCATCCGCTGGCGCAGGCGGACGTTGGCATGGCCGGCGTGGCGATCGATTCCGTCGAGGACATGAAGCGCTTGTTCGATGGCATCGCGCTGGACCGCGTCTCCGTCTCCATGACCATGAGTGGGGCCGTCCTGCCGGTGCTGGCCGCGTTCCTGGTGACGGCCGAGGAAGCCGGCGTCCCGCTCGAGCAACTCAGCGGGACGATCCAGAACGACATCCTCAAGGAGTACATGGTCCGCAACACCTGGATCTTCGCGCCCGGGCCGTCGATGCGGATCTGCGCGGATGTGGTGGCTTACCTGTCGCGGCATGTGCCGAGATTCAACGGCATGTCGATTTCCGGCTACCACTTCCAGGAAGCCGGGGCGGACCCGGTGCTGGAACTGGCGCTGACGCTGGCCAACGGGCAAGAATACGTCAGGCACATCGGCGAGCGCGGGCTGGATGTGGACGCATTCTGCGCGCGCCTGAGCTTCTTCTTCGGCGTGGGCAAGGATTTCTTCATCGAGATCGCCAAGCTGCGCGCCGCCCGGCTGCTGTGGTGCGAGATCGTTCGCGGGCTCGGGGGCACCACGGATCGCGCCACCACGCTGCGCACGCACTGCCAGACTTCGGGATGGTCGCTGACGGCAAAGCAGCCGGACAACAACATCGTGCGGACCACGGTGGAAGCCATGGCCGCGGTGTTCGGCGGCACGCAGTCGCTGCACACCAACGCCTACGATGAAGCCCTGGCCCTGCCCAGTGTCGATTCCGCCAGGCTGGCGCGCGATACCCAACTGATCCTGCAGCACGAGATGGGCCTGTGCGGCGTGGCCGACCCGTGGGCCGGCTCCTACATGATGGAGTCGCTGACCGCGCAGATGGCGCAAGAGGTGCGCGCGGTGATGGCCGAGATTGCCGCTGCTGGTGGCGTGCTGGCCGCAATCGAGTCGGGCTGGGTGCATGAGCGCATTCATCGCGCCGCCGTGGCCACGCAGGCGGACATCGACGAAGGCCGGCGCGTTATCGTCGGCGTCAACCGCTACCAGGCGGCGGCCGACGAGGCGCCATCCTGCCGGGAGATCGACGGGCGGCAGGTCCGGGCACAGCAGGGCGAGCGCCTGGCCAGCCTGCGGGCAAGTCGCGACCACACAGCCGTATCCCGTGCGCTGCGCGCGCTGACTGACGCGGCGCGCAGCGGCGAGGAAAACCTGCTGGCCCTGACCATGAACGCCATCCGCTGCCGCGCGACCATTGGCGAGTGCACGCAGGCGCTGGAGCCTGTGTGGCCGCGCCATGCGATGGCGCCGCGCTACGCCCGCCAAGCCTACGGCGTGGCCCTAGACGACAGCCCGGCCTGGGAAGCGGCCCGCGAGCAGGTCCATGCGCTGGCGGCGCGCCTTGGCAGGCCGCCGCGCATCTTCATCGCCAAGCTCGGGCAGGACGGCCATGACCGCGGCGCCAGGGCCGTGGCCGCGGCGCTCTCCGATGCCGGGTTCGCGGTCACGCTGGGGCCGCTGTTCCAGTCGCCGGAAGACGCTGCGGCGATGGCCGTGCACGGGCGGGTTGACGCGGTGGGTGCATCGTCCCTGGCGGGCGCCCACCTGGCGTTGCTGCCTCGACTCGTCGATGGCCTGCGCGCTCGCCGGCTGGAAGCGTTGGTCTTCGCGGGCGGCGTGATTCCCGCCAGCCACGCCCGGCGGCTGCGCGGCCAGGGGGTGAGCGCGATCTTCGGGCCGGGCGTCACCATGGCGGCCATCGTCATGGAGATCGCGGGCGCGTTGCTGGGGCATGCGGGCAAGGCAATCGTGAACTCAAGGCGGCACGGTCAACAAACGGTTGGACAGAAATAGTCATGGCAAACGCCGATGGTTTTATATAATGAAACATCTTTCATTGAATGAAATCATCATATGCAGAATCTTGCGGAGACGAAACTGGCGGAGCACGTGGCCGCCATGCAACATCGACCCCTGGCGCAGCCCACCCGGGACCGCCTCGCCCAGGCCTTGCTCGACTGGTTCACGGCCGGCTGGTCGGCGAGCCCAATGCCGCAGGCGGCGACCATGCGCACGCTGGCGCGGGATTGCATGCCCGGCGAGGGTCCCGCCGCGGTGTTTGGCGGGCGCGGCATGACGCCACTGGGCGCGGCGTTTGCCAACGCCGGCATTGCCCATCTGCGCGAAATCGACGATGCGCATCGCGCGGCCATGCTGCATCCGGGCGTGATCGCCATCTCGCCGGTGCTGGCGCTGGCCGTCGCGCAGGGCCTGAGCCAGCGTCGCGTGGCCGATGCCATCGTGGCCGGCTATGAGGTTTCATTGCGCGTGGGGGAGGCGCTCGGCACCCGGCACGCGGCCAACTTCCATGCGACGGCGACGGCCGGCGCCGTGGGGGCTGCGGCGGCGGCCGGTGTGGCGTTGGGGCTGACGCCCGTTCAGTTGCATCACGCCATGGGGATCGGCGCCACGCAGGCGGCCGGTCTCTGGCAACTGGTCGACGACGACGCGCACGAATCCAAGTCGCTCCATCCGGCCTTTGCGGTGCGCAACGGCATTTACGCGGCGTTCGCCGCGCGCGCCGGGTTGCCCGGCGCCCGAGCCTTCATGACGGGCAGGCGCGGCCTCTATGCGCTGATGGCCGGCGACGGGCCGCTGCAGGCGCTGGACGGCGAGCTGGACGCGCCGGAGCGCATCAACACGGCCACCATCAAGGCCTGGCCTTGCTGCGCGCAACTCTTCACGCCGCTGGACGCGACCCGCGCGCTGATGGACGCGCATGCCTTCACCCCCGAGGAGATCGTCTCGGTCGACGTGACGATCTTTCCCCACGCGCTCAAGATCGCCGGGGTGATATGGCCCGCCAAGCCCGCCGAAACCTGTTTCAGCCTGCGCTACGTTGTTGCCACGCTCTTGCTCAAAGGCAGCTTGGGCATCGAGGACATGGAAGCGCCCGAGCTGGACTCACCGGCGCTGCTCGCGCTTGCTGAGAAGATCAAGGTCGCGACCGACGACGAGTTCCAGCTTGCCTTCCCGCGCAAGCGGCCGGCCAGGGTCACCATCGCGCTACGCGACGGCCGGCGCGTCAGCGCGCTGCGCGAATTGCGGCGCGGCGATCCGGAAGACCCGTTCGACTGGGCCGCCCTGCAGGCCCGGATGCGCGCCTTCGCACCTGCCATGGACGACCCCACAGCCGCCGGCATTGCCGACTGGTGCGCAGGCTTCGCCGATGCGGATGGGGACCAGGCGGCTTGCACCGTGCCGCCGGCGTTGTTCGGCGCGGCCGCACCGGGCTAAGCTGCGCGCACTCGCCCCTGGCGCGTGCGGTATGGCGCGCAGAGCCGTTCAGTGGGTGGCGGAAGGTTTGGTATTGAAGCCCTGCTGCGCCAACTCGCGGCGCACCACGTCGACAGCCCTCAACTGGGCTTGCTCGTTGTGGCGCGAAGCGAGCCCGATGACTACCAGCGCGCCCAGGAAGGTGCCGTCGCTTTCGAACACCGGCAGCGCCACCGAGGCCATCTCGGCCACGCGCTCGGAACGCGTCATCGCGTAGCCCCTTTCATGGATGTCCTTCGCCTGCGGCGTGTCGTCGCCGGTGAAGGCCTTCAACACGTGCGCCGAGGAGCCGCCGTCGGCCAGCCGGATGCGCGTGCCGACCTCCACATGATGGCGCACCTCCTTCGATGTGTTCTCGCGGAACAGACAGACGCGCTCGTTGCCGCTGCGCACATAGAAGGCCACCGTTTCGCCGGTTTCCCGCATGGTGTTATGCAACACCGGCTGCATGCGCGTGCCGAGATCGAAGGTGCTGCGGTAGAGCATGCCCATATGCAGCAGGGCCGGTCCAGGCGCATAGCTGCCGCTGTCGAAGCGGTGAACCATGCGCGCACGCATCAGCACGCCGAGCAGGCGCAGCAGCGTGGCCTTGTCCAGCCCGGTGCATTCGGCAAGCTCGCGCAGCGACAGGCGCAAGCGCTCTTCGCTGAAGCATTCGAGGATCGCGATGCCGCGCTCCAGCACGCCAGCCGGCGGCTTGGGCCCGGTTGAAACGGCGTCGTCGTGTCCGCTATCGGCGTCGCCGCCTGGCTCGGCCGTGGCAGTGGCCGCGGCCTTGGCGCCCGCGGACGTCTTGGTGCGTGAGGTCTTCATCTTTTCGGCGTGTGTCGTCCACGAAATCCACGCTTGACACGGGTTTCGTGACTCTCTATAGTTTTATTCATTAAAACACATTTCATTCAATGAAACAACAAGGCGCGGTGAGGCAAGGCGCTGGCCCGAGCGGTTTGGCCATGCCGGAAGGCAATCGACCTTGCCCCCGCCGGAGACTATTGTCGCTGATCGCAAGCCGAGCCCCCCAAGGCAGGCGCAGCGGCACTTACCTGAGGCTTCAAGTCCATGCAATCCGGAAGTGATCCTTTTATCGCTGTGCTGTCCGGCATCGTCGGCGCTGCCAACGTCCTCACGCGGGAGGAAGACGTGGCGCGCTACGTCTCGGACTGGCGGCGCAACTATCCGGGTGCCGCGCGCGCCGTGGTGCGCCCGGCCAGCACCGGCGAGGTCGCTCATGTGGTGGCGGCGTGCGGCGCGCACGGCGTGCCGCTGGTGCCGCAGGGCGGCAATACCGGGCTGGTCGGCGGATCCACCCCCGATGCCTCGCGCACGGAAGTGGTCTTGAGCCTGGGCCGCATGACCGCAGTGCGCGGCGTCGATCCGCTCAACAACACCATGACGCTGGAAGCCGGCTGCACCGTGCTGGCGGCGCAGGAAGCCGCCGCCGCGCAGGGCCGGCTGTTCCCGCTGTCGCTGGCCTCTGAAGGCAGCGCCACCGTCGGCGGCGTCTTGTCGACCAATGCCGGCGGCGAGCAGGTGCTGCGCTATGGCAATACGCGCGAACTGACCCTTGGCGTTGAAGTGGTGCTGGCAGACGGCCAAGTGCTCGACAGCCTGGCGGGCCTGCGCAAGGACAATACCGGCTACGACCTCAAGCAGCTCTTCATCGGCAGCGAGGGCACGCTGGGCGTGGTGACGGCCGTCACCTTCAAGCTGTTCCCGCCGCCCCGTACTGTCATCACCACCTGGATGGCAGTGCGCGATCCGCAAGCCGCAGTGGAGATGCTAAGCCGCCTGACCGGCGCCGTGGGCGAGCGGGTCACCGCCTTCGAGCTGATCGGCCGCGAGGCGCTGTCCCAGGTGCTCGCGCACCCGCTGGCGGGCATGCGCGACCCGCTGCCGGACAACTATGCCTGGGCGGTGCTCTTCGATGTGTCCGAGACCTCGCCGCGGCTCGATCCGCGCCCGGCGGTGGAAGACATACTGGGCGAGGCCATGGAAGACGGCCTGGTTGCCGACGCCGTGATCGCCGCGTCCGAGCGCCAGGCCCACGAACTGTGGGCACTGCGCGACCACGTGCCCGAAGCCCAACGCCTGTGCGGGCCGTCGATCAAGCACGACATCTGCGTGGCAACCTCGCTGATTCCCGTCTTTATTGCCGAAGCCGGGGCCGCGCTGGAGCAGGCGATGCCCGGCATCCGCCTGGTGTGCTTCGGCCATGTGGGCGACGGCAACCTCCACTACAACCAGAGCAAGCCCGCCGGCATGGCCGACGATGCCTTCCGTGCGCGCGAGGACGATGTGCACGAGGTGGTCCACGCCGTGGTCGCGCGCTTGCGTGGCTCGATTTCTGCCGAGCACGGCATTGGTCGCCTCAAGCAAGCCGCGCTGCTGCAGTACAAGTCGCAGGTGGCGCTCGACCTGATGGCGCGCGTCAAGACCGCGCTGGATCCTCTGAACACCTTCAACCCCGGGCGCGTGTTGCCGCGCGAGCGCGTGTCCCCGGCCACGTCTTCCTCTCACCGCTAGGACTCCCCATGCCCGTTTCCGTATTCGATATGCAATCGCTCCAGCATCTGTGGGGCACCGACGAACTGCGCGCCATCTTCTCCGAGGACAACCGCGTGCAGAAGTGGCTGGACTTCGAGGCCGCGCTGGCCGCCGCGCAGGCGGAGCTTGGCATCATTCCGGAGGCAGCCGCCAGGGATATCGCCGCGCAGGCAAGGATCGAGAACATCGACCTGGCGCAGATGTCCGCCGAGATCCGCCGCATCAAGCATTCGCTGGTGCCCGCGCTCAAGCAGCTGCAGGCGCGCTGCTCGCGCGAGAATGGCGAGTGGGTACATTTCGGCGCTACCACGCAGGACGTGGTCGACACCGGCGTGGCGCTGCAGCTCAAGGAGTTCCATGCGGTGGTGATGCGCGACATGAAGGCGGTCGGCACCGAACTGTCGCGTCTGGCCGGCGCCCACCGCGATACGCCCATGGCGGGCCGCACGCATGGCGTGCAGGCGCTGCCGATCACCTTTGGCCACAAGTGCGCGATCTGGCTCGACGAACTCGGCCGCCATCACCAGCGCCTGAAGGAATGCGAAGCGCGCGTGCTGGTCGGCATGGTGGCTGGCGCGGTTGGCAGCCAGGCGTCGCTCGGCGAGCAGGCGGCGGAAGTCGAACGCCGCACGCTGGCCAAGCTCGGCCTCGGCACACCGGCGATCAGCTGGGCCCCGGCGCGCGACCGTTTCACCGAATACGCGCTGCTGCTGGCCATGATCGGCTCCACGCTGTCGAAGATCGGCAACGAGCTGTTCAATATGCAGCGCAACGAATTCTCCGAAGTGGAGGAGGCCTTCTCCGAGGGCAAGCTGGGTTCCTCCACCATGCCGCACAAGCGCAACCCCACCTCGGCCGAGAACCTGGCGGGCCTGTCGCGGCCACTGCGCTACAGCGCCGCCATGATGCTCGAAGGCATGGTGCAGGAAGGCGAGCGCGACGGCATCGCCTGGAAGATGGAATGGAAGGCGCTGCCGGAGTGCTGCATGATCGCCGGCGCCATGCTGTTCCAGGCCAGGAACCTGCTGGCCGGCCTGCGCGTGGATGCCGCCAGCATGGCCACCAACCTCGATCGCATGCGCGGCTACCTGCTATCCGAGCACGTCATGATCGAGCTTGGCGCCCGCGTGGGCAAGCAGACCGCGCACGAGTGGATCTACGAAGCGTCGATGCACGGCATCAGCCACAAGCTCGACTTTGCCGAGGCCATGCGCGGCCACAAGCACCTGGCCGAAGTGCTCGGCGAAGCCGAAATCGTGCGCCTGACCGACCCGGCCGGCTACCTGGGGCAGTGCGCGGCCTCGGTCGACCGCGTGATCGCACAGCAGCAAAACGGCTGGCTCGGCCACTGAGCCGGCACGGCACGCATCCCATAACAGATGGAGGCGACAGACACCATGGCAAGTTCTTTTCCTGGCGCGCTCGGGCTGCGCCGCGCGGCGCTGGCCCTGCTGCTCGGCGCCGCGGCCTTCGCGCAATCCGTGCAAACGGCGCAGGCTGCCTATCCCGACCAGCCCATCAAGCTGGTGGTCGGCTTTCCGCCGGGCGGTGGCGGCGATCTCTACGGCCGCCTGATCGCCAACGCCATGAGCAAGTCGCTGGGGCAGACCGTGGTAGTGGAGAACCGGGCCGGCGCGGGCGGCAATATCGCCGCCGACGTGGTCGCCAAGTCCAGGCCGGACGGCTACACCATCCTGCTGGCGATGAGCGGCAACCTGGCCGTATCTCCCGCGCTGAAGCCGTCCACGCTGCCTTACAAGGTGCCGGACGACTTCACGCCGATCGGGCTGATCCTCGAGGCGCCGCACGGCCTGTTCGTGGCCAGCAATTCGAAGTTTCCCGATGCCAGGACGGTACTGGCCACCGCGAGGAAGCGTACGCTCAGCTTTGCCTCCACTGGCACCGGCGCCGCCGCGCATATCGGCATGGAGATGGTCAAGCAGCGCGCCGGCGTCGACATGCTGCACGTGCCCTACAAGGGCTCCGGCCCCGCCATCACGGACCTGATCGGCGGCCAGGTCGACATGTTCTTCGCCACGGCGTCGCCGCTGATGGGACAGGTCAGGCAGGGCCAGTTGCGCGTGCTCGCGCTGACCGGCGCGCAGCGCAGCCCCGCGCTGCCCGAGGTGCCCACCTTCAAGGAGCTCGGCGTAGACGTGGTGGTGACGCAGTGGTACGGCCTGGCCGCGCCGGCGGGCACGCCGCAGGCCGTGGTGAAGACGCTGTCCGATCATCTTTCCCGCGCGCTGGAGCAGCCGGACGTGCAGCAGGCCATCCGCAAGGACGCGGCCATGGAGCGCAACCTGCCGCTGGACGCTTTTCGCCGCTACATCGTCGAAGACATCGCGCGCTACAAGAGCGCCGCCACGCCCGAACTGCTCACGCAGATCGCTCAATAACGCATTGCCGATCCCCCGCCTGTCTCGAAAATGGATGTCGATAAAGGATGCCACCATGCTGCAGAACTGGACTGAAACGCTCTCCAACAACCGCAAGGCCGCCGGCCAGCTGGCGGCGCACAACCCGCAGATGCTGACCGCCTTCCGCGCACTGAACGAAGCGCAGGGCGCCACCGGCACGCTGGACGCCAAGACCCGCGAACTGATCGCGCTGGCCGTCGCCGTCACCACCCGCTGCGACGGCTGCATAGCCGCTCACGCGGCGGCAGCGCGCAAGGCCGGCGTCACGGAGGCGGAACTGGCCGAGGCGCTGGGCACCGCCATCGCGCTGAACGCGGGCGCCGCCTACGTCTACTCCCTGCGCGCGATGGACGCGCTGGATACTTTCAAGGAATAAGCAGACCGCATGCCCATGACCTACCAGACCCTGATTTCCGCCGATGCCCTGGCGCGCGACCTCGACGGCGCGCAGCCAGGCTCCCTGCTGGTGCTCGACTGCAGCTTCGAGTTGACCGATGCGCAGGCCGGCCGGCGCGCCTACGACGCCGGTCATATTCCAGGGGCCCGCTACGTGCACCTGGAAGACACGTTGAGCGCGCCAAAGAACGGCCGCAACGGCCGCCATCCGCTTCCCACGCCAGAAACCTTCGTGCGCGCGCTGGCAACCCTCGGTGCCGGCGACCAGACCCAGGTGGTAGCCTACGACAACGCTGGCGGCATGTACGCTGCGCGCCTGTGGTGGATGCTGCGCTGGATCGGCCACAGCGCCGTGGCCGTCCTGGATGGTGGCCTGGCCGCGTGGAGCGCGGCGGGCCTGTCCCTCACCGGCGAAGCGCCGCCGCCAGTGGCCGGCACCCTGAGTCTGCGTGCGCCGCTGGCCGGCACGGTCTCCTACGAGACGCTGTGCGCCAACCTGGACAGCGGCGAACGGCTGGTGCTCGACGCGCGCGCGCCGGACCGCTTCCGCGGCGAGAACGAGACTATGGATTCCGTCGGCGGCCATATTCCCGGCGCACGCAACCGGCTGTTCCGCGACAACCTCGACGCCAGCGGCAACTTCAAGCCCGCCGCCAGGCTGCGCGAGGAATTCCTGGCGCTGGTGGACGGACGCCAGCCCGCCGAACTCGTCAGCCAGTGCGGCTCGGGCGTGACCGCTTGCCACAACCTGCTGGCGCTGGAGATCGCGGGCTTGCCCGGCGCCGTGCTTTACCCCGGCTCGTGGAGTGAATGGTGCGCCCAGCCCGGCGCGCGTATCGCCACAGGCGCGGCCGCTTGAGGCGATTGGCCCCCTCGCGCGGCAGGCATGGCGCTGCCGATAGCCGGGCCGGCCGCGCGCCGCCAAATCCCGCATCCGGACCCGCTTACCGACGATAGATCGCACCGGCCGGATGCTGCCAGACAAGACCGACATCGTGAGGAGACAACCCAAGATGCATCGCCCTGATTCCCTGTTTCGCCGCGTCAGCCGCCATGCCGCGAGCGTGGCAGCGTGCTGCGCCGTGGCCGCCGTGCTGGGCACCCTTGGCACCGGCAGCGCCCTGGCCGCGTATCCCGACCAGCCGATCCGCCTGGTGATCGGCTTTCCGCCCGGCGGCGGCGGCGACCTGTACGGCCGCACGCTGGCCAACGAACTGTCCCGCCAGATCGGCCAGACGGTAGTGGTGGACAACAAGCCCGGCGCCGGCGGCAATATCGCAGCCGAAAGCGTGGCGCGTGCCAAGCCCGACGGCTACACGCTGCTGCTGGCGATGAGCGGCAACCTGGGCAGCGCGCCGGCCATCCGCGCCAACCTGCCTTACCGTGCGCCAGAGGATTTCGTGCTGATCAGCCAACTGGTGGAAACGCCATTCGGCCTGCTGGTGAGCGCTAATTCCAGGTTCAAGACGATCCAGGACTATGTGGCGCAGGCGCGCAAGGGCAAGAACACCTATGCGTCCACCGGTACCGGCGGCGCGGCGCAGATCACCATGGAAATGGTCAAGCAGCAGGCCAACCTCGACATCCTGCATATCCCGTACAAAGGCTCGGGGCCAGCCGTGACCGATCTGATCGGTGGCCAGGTCGACAGCCTGTTCGCGCCCTATACCCCGCTGATGGGCCAGATCTCCGCCGGCAAGCTGCGCCTGCTGGCGATCAGCGCGGCCAAGCGCATTCCCGCGATGCCGGATGTGCCGACGCTCAAGGAGTCCGGCATCGACGTGACGATGACGCAGTGGTACGGCTTGGCCGCGCCTGCGGGCACGCCCAAGGAGGTGGTCGACACGCTGGCGCGGCATGTCAAGGCCGCGCTCCAGCAGCCGGACTTGCTGCGCGTCTACCGCGCCGACGGCGCGCAGGAGTCCACGCTCAGCGGCGACGCGTTCCGCAAGTTCGTCGTGGGCGACATCGCCAGGTATCGCCGCGCGGTCGAACGCGGCCACCTGACGGCGGAGTAGGGCGCCCATGGACCGGGTCGATTGCGCCGTCGTCGGCGCGGGGGTGGTGGGCCTGGCGGTGGCGCGCGCGCTGGCGATCGCAGGCCGCGAAGTGGTGATCGTGGAAAGCCAGGGCGCGATCGGCACCGAGACCAGCTCGCGCAATTCCGAAGTCATCCACGCCGGCCTGGGGTATCCGGCCGGCTCGCACAAGGCCCGGCTCTGCGTGCGCGGGCGCGCGCTGCTGTACCGCTATGCCGAAGCTCGCGGCATCGGTCATCGCCGCATCGGCAAGCTGATCGTCGCTGTGGACGAGGAGGAACTGCCGGGGCTGGAGAAGTACGAGAAGCTCGGCGCAGCAGCTGGTGTGACCGACCTGCAACGGCTGCGCGCGGATGAGATCAGGCAGCGCGAGCCCGCAGTGCGTGCCATTGCCGGGCTGTGGTCGCCCTCCACCGGGATCGTCGACAGCCATGCGCTGATGCTGTCGTACCTGAGCGATGCCGAGGCCCACGGTGCCCTGCTGGCGCTGCGCTCGCCGGTCGAGGGCGGCCTCGCCACGGGGGATGGCATCGTGCTGCGCGTGGGCGGCGACAGCCCCACCGAGTTGCTGTGCGGCACCGTGGTCAATGCCGCGGGACTCGGCGCGCAGCAACTCGCGCACCGGCTCGAAGGCATGCCGGGCGCCCTGGTGCCGCCGCTGCACTACGCGATCGGCCACTACTTCACGCTCAGTGGTGCCTCGCCTTTCCGCCATCTGGTCTATCCGGTCTCGCGCGACGCGTCGGCACGAGTGCATGCCACGCTGGATCTCGCCGGCGCCTGCCGCTTCGGCCCCGACCATGCGTGGATCGATAGCAAGGACTATCGCTTCGACGAACGTCGTGCGCAGGGCTTCTATCGCGGCATCCGACGCTATTGGCCGTCACTCCCCGATGGCGCGCTGGTGCCCGGCTATACCGGCATCCGCCCGCGCATCGCCGGCCCCGATGCGCCGCTGACCACCGCGGCCGCAGACTTCGTCTTCCAGGGCGAGGCCGTCCACGGCGTACGCGGCCTCGTCAACCTGTTCGGCATCGAGTCGCCGGGGCTGACCTCGTCGCTCGCGATCGGCGAGTATGTGGCTTCGCTGGTTGCCTGAGCAAGCCGTACGCTGAATCCTGTCATCCCGCCACCGCATGAGCCCAAAATCTATGTCCGCGTCTCTTTCCGCTTCCAGCACCGCGTCTGGTTCCGATCCTCGCCCCGCCATGCGCCCGCACAGCGCGCATTGGGGCGTCTTCTCCGCAGGCTGGCAGGATGGCGCCCTGGTGGTACGGCCGCATCCGGACGACCCCGATCCCAATCCGCTGATCGGCAACTTCACCAATGCGTTGCGCCATCCCGCGCGGGTGACCACGCCGATGGTAAGGCGTGGCTGGCTGGAGCGCGGTCCCGGGCCCGATCCCCTGCGTGGCCTGGACACCTTCGTGCCGATGCCGTGGGACGAAGTGCTGGACCGGCTCGCTGCCGAACTGCAGCGCGTCAAGCAGCGGCATGGGGCCCAGGCGGTGTTCGGCGGCTCCTACGGCTGGTCCAGCGCCGGCCGCTTTCATCATGCGCAGAGCCAGGTGCACCGCTTCCTCAATACCTCGCTGGGCGGCTACGTGCGCTCGGTGAACAGCTACAGCGCGGGCGCCTCCGCGGTGATCCTGCCGCATATCCTCGGCAGCATGGACGACGTGGCCCGGCGCAACGTGACCTGGGAACAGATCGTCGAGCATACCGACGTGGTGCTGGCCTTCGGCGGCATGGCGCTGAAGAATTCGCGCGTGGCGAGCGGCGGCATCAGCCGGCATATAGAGCGGGACTCGATGCGCGAGGCCGCGGCGCGCGGCTGCCGCTTCGTCTCGGTCAGCCCGCTGCGCACCGACTTTCCGCCCGAAGCCAAGGCCGATTGGCTCGCGGCCAGGCCCGGCACCGATACGGCCCTGATGCTGGGCCTGCTGCACGAACTAGTGAGCAGCGGCCTGCACGACCGCGACTTTCTCGCCCGCTATTGCGAAGGCTGGCCGGAATTCGAGGACTACCTGATGGGCCGCGCCGACGGCACGCCGAAAACCGCGGCCTGGGCCGCCAGCATTTGCGGCCTGCCCGAGCGCGCCATCGCCGAACTGGCGGCGGCTTTGCCCGGCAAGCGCGTGCTGGTGGTGGTGGCCCACTCGCTGCAGCGCGCCGAGCACGGCGAGCAACCGGTATGGATGGCCGCCGTACTGGCCGCGGCACTCGGCCAGCTTGGCCTGCCGGGCGGTGGCTACAACTACGCGCTGGGTACGCTGGCGCACTACGGCAAGCGGACCAATGCCGTGCCGGTGGCCGCGCTGCCCCAGGGCACCAACGGCGTGAAGGATTTCATCCCGGTCGCTCGCATTGCCGACATGCTGCTGCATCCCGGCGAAGCGTTCGACTACAACGGCCAGCGCCGCACCTACCCGCATATCCGGCTGGCCTACTGGGCCGGCGGCAATCCCTTCCACCATCATCAGGACTTGAACCGCCTGCGCGAGGCGTTCCGCGGGATCGACACCTTCATCGTCCATGAGATTGCCTGGACCGCCACCGCGCGGCATGCCGACATCGTGCTGCCCTGTACACTGACCTTGGAGCGCGAAGATATCGGCGCGGCGCCGACCGATCCGCTGATGGTTGCCATGCACCGCATCGCCGAGCCGCACGGCCTCGCGCGCGACGACTACGATATCTTCGCCGACCTCGCCGGGCGCCTGGGCACGCGCGAAGCCTTCACCGAAGGCCGCACCAGCGCCCAATGGCTGCGCCACCTCTATGAGCTGACCCGTGTCGCATTGGCCGACAAGGGGCTCGAAGCACCGGATTTCGATACGTTCTGGGAGCGCGGCGAGTTGCTGCTGCCGCAGCAGGCTGACGACGGCGGCATTCTGCGCGCTTTCCGCGACGACCCGTTGGCTCATCCGTTGCCCACGCCAAGTGGTAAGGTCCAGGTCACCTCTCGCACGATTGCCGGCTTTGGCTACGCCGACTGTCCCGGTCATCCAGCATGGCTGCCCGCCACCGACGGCCCCACGGCGGCGCATCCACTCACTCTGATTGCCAATCAGCCGGCCACCAGGCTGCACAGCCAGCTCGACTTCGGCGCGCACAGCGCCAGCCAGAAGCGTGGGGCGCGCGAAGTGTGCTGTCTCAACCCGCAAGATGCCGCCGCGCGCGGCATCGCGGACGGTGATCTGGTGCGGCTCCATAACGCACGCGGCGCCTGCCTGGCCAGCGCGGCGCTGTCCGATGCCGTGATGGCCGGTGTCATCCAGTTGCCGACTGGTGCCTGGTACGACCCGGCCATCGATGCGCAAGGCCGCTCAATGTGCGCGCACGGCAACCCCAACGTACTGACGCGCGACAAGGGCACCTCGTCGCTGGCGCAAGGCTGTTCCGGCCAGCTTACTGCCGTGCAGGTGGAACGTTTCGACGAAACGCCGCCACCGATGCGCGCTTTCGAGCCGCCGGAGGGCGGGGTGGCAACGTTGAGCCGCGGAACATGAGAAGTGTGGCGCTTGCGGGCATCGCTACCACCGTCGAACGTCGCGCCGATCGAAACGGAACGTCATTGCCATAGCCCAAACCATGTGCTATGCGACGTCAACACCTCAAATTAACCCCTACCGCGAACCCCCTTCATTTCGTCGGGATTGATTGCCCATGGCCGGCGCCTGGGCTATCGTTCGTCTTGGCTCGAAGCGGCGGCGGGAACGCACGTGGCTGGGCTGTCCCCACAAAAGGAAAACGCAGAGACCGTTTCGTCCTCCCGTACTACAGCGCACTACAGCGCACAACTGCAAAGATCGGCGCAGGTCACGCCCTGGCTGCCGCCCGAGCGGGTGGTCCATGGACAAGATAGCGCCGGCGTTTATTCCGGCTCGGTGATGGGTGCCTCCAGATCGCCCCGCACCGGGCAATCCTTGACGTAGTTTGTTTGGAGAGTGTCTTCCATGCCCGCATTCCGTTCCGAAACCGATTCGATGGGCGCCATCGATGTGCCCGCAGATCGCTACTGGGGGGCGCAGACGCAGCGTTCCACCATCAATTTCCCGATCGGGGTCAGCCGCTTCCGCTGGCAGCGGCCGGTGATTCGCGCGCTGGGCATCCTCAAGCGCGCGGCGGCCGAGGCCAATGCGGAGCTTGGCGAATTGCCTCCCGACATCGGCCGGCTGATCGTGCAGGCGGCCGACGAGGTCATTTCCGGCAAGCTGGACGACCACTTCCCGCTGGTGGTGTTCCAGACCGGGTCCGGCACGCAATCGAACATGAACGCCAACGAGGTGATCTCCAACCGGGCCATCGAGATTGCCGGCGGGGAGCTCGGCAGCAAGAAGCCGGTGCATTCGAACGATCACGTGAACCGCGGCCAAAGCTCCAACGACACGTTCCCCACCGCCATGCACATCGCCGTGGTCGAGCAGATCCATACCAAGCTGCTGCCGGCGGTGGGCGCCTTGCGTGACACGCTGGCCGCCAAGGCACAGGCGTACCAGGGCATCGTCAAAACGGGCCGCACCCACCTGCAGGACGCCACGCCCATCACCCTTGGCCAGGAAATCAGCGCCTGGGTGGCGCAGATCGATTTCGGCCTGAATGCCGTCAAGACGGCTGAGCCGGGCTTGCTGGAACTGGCCATCGGCGGCACGGCGGTCGGCACCGGGCTGAATGCGCATCCGCAGTTCGGCGCACGCGCGGCGGCCTATATTGCCGCGCTGACCGGCCATCCGTTTGTCGATGCGCCGAACAAATTCTTCGCGCTCTCCGCGCACGATGCGCTGGTGCAAACCTCCGCCGCGCTGCGCACGCTCTCCGGCGGCCTGATGAAGATGGCCAACGACGTGCGCTGGCTGGCCTCCGGCCCGCGCTGCGGCATTGGCGAGCTCAACATCCCGGAGAACGAGCCGGGCTCGTCGATCATGCCGGGCAAGGTCAACCCGACCCAGTGCGAGGCCATGACCATGGTGTGCGCGCAGGTGTTCGGCAACGATGCCACGGTGGCCTTTGCCGGCAGCCAGGGCAATTTCCAGCTCAACGTGTACAAGCCGGTGATGGTCCACAACGTGCTGGAAAGCATCGAGCTGATCGCGGACGCCTGCCTGGCCTTCAACGACCACTGCGCGCTTGGCATCGAGCCGAACCTGCCGAAGATCTCGGAGAACCTCGACAAGAACCTGATGCTGGTGACCGCGCTGAACCGCCATATCGGCTACGACAAGGCGGCGGCGATTGCCAAGAAGGCGCACAAGGAAGGGCTGACGCTGAAGGCCGCTGCGCTGGCGCTGGGTTATCTCACCGAGGACGAGTACGCGCGCTGGATCGTGCCCATCGAGATGACGCATCCGAACAAGGATTGAGCCGCAACACCTGACGTCTAGCTCCCGGCGCGCGCGGTGCCGCGCCGGAGCTGGAACGCCACCGGCAGCAGGGAAACGGCAATGATGGCCACGGTCAGCCAGCTCATATGCCCGCGCACCCACTCGATCCCGCCCAGCCAGAACCCGGCCAGCAGCAGGCCGGAGCACCACAGGGCCGCGCCCAGCAGGTTGTAGAGCGTAAAGCGCCGCGGGCACATGCCGCCCAGGCCTGCCAGGAAGGGCGCCACGCTTCGCACGATGGGCACAAAGCGCGCCACCGTGATCGTGGAGCCGCCATATCGGTCGAAATACGCCCGTGTCTTTTCGAGGTGGCGCGGCTTGATCCATGCTTTGCGGATGAGGAACTGGCCCACCGCCGAACGCCCGATCATGTAGTTGACGCCGTCGCCCAGCACCGCCGCAAGCCCGATCAGGGCAATGGCCGGCAGCGGCGGGATGCCGTTGATGCCAAGGAATGCGCCCGTCGCGAACAACAGGGAGTCCCCGGGCAGGAAGGGCAGCACGACCATGCCCGTTTCCAGGAATACGATGGCGGCGACGATCAGCAAGCCATAGACCCAGTTATTCGCCATCGTCGACATGATCTGCTGGTCGTTGGTGATCCAGCTCAGTAGTCCCGTTGACAACATAGATCCTCCTCAATCCCGCGTGCGTGCCACCGGCGGCACCTTACTGCTTGCCACTCACCTGGTCGATCGTCCTGATCAGGTCCGCCAGTGATTTCTTGCAATCGGCCGCATTCGGCGTGCCGGCCCTGAGCCCCTCCAGCGCGCGATCGATCGCCTTGTCGACCACGTGCCAGTCGGCTGCCGCACGCGGCTTCAGGCCCGCTTCGGCGGAGTCCCAGGAAACCTCCAGGTCCTTGATGCGCTTCTTCGCGCCGGCGAGGTCGCCCTTGTCGACGATCGATGCCGTATCCGCCGCGATCGCGCGGAACGCGCTCAAGTCGCCCAGCTTTGAGGGGGTTGCGGCTTCGGCCGCAGGGATCAGGCTCGTGGAAGAGAAGACGGCATAGCCCGGCAAGCATGCCGCGAGTGCCAGCAATCCGATGGAGAAAGGACGGGTGATAAGGGTTCTGCGCATGGTGGTCTCCTGCTGTATGGAAGGGGTGGATGCGGTGAAGAGGGCAACGGCGGCGCCATTGGTGCCATTCATGGCGCCGTTGCCGTTCCCAAAACCTGGTTTGCGTTGCGCTGGGCAACCGCGACCAGTGCGACGATGACAGCCAGGAAGATGCCGCTGGTCAGCGCCGCGCCAAAGCCAAGGCCGCCATAGGTCTGCGCCTGGGACAACAGGTCGCCAAGGGATGCGCCCAGCGGGCGCGTCAGGATATAGGCGATCCAGAAGGTCAAAACGGCGTTGACGCCGAAGTAGAACGCGGCCACGGCGAGGGCAATGAGGGCGCCGAACACAAGGGCGCCCAGCTGGAATCCCAGGCCCAGGGCTTCGGTGGCCAGGTCGCCCGCGGCGGTGCCGAGGGCAAAGGTGCAAAGAATCGCGGCCCAGTATAAGAGCTCGCGGCGGCGTGAGCAGATCGTGCGAATGGAGAGCGTGCCTTCGCTCCGGTACCAGAACGCGAAAATCCCCGCCAGCATGACGGCGAAGACGGCCGTGCTCAGATACAGGCTCACGCCCAGGCCATCGGTGAGCGCATCGGTGATCTGCGTGCCGACGATGCTGACCAGCACCACGGTCAGCCAGTACATCCAGGGAACATAGCGATGCACCCGGACCTGCGCGAACAGTGCGATGGCCAGCAAGGCGCCCATGGCGCAGCCGGTGACGGCCTGGCCCAGCCCCGCGTTGACCGCGAGAAAATCGGCGCCGGTTTCGCCGACCGTGGTCGACAGGATCTTGATGATCCAGAAGCCCACGGTGACTTCGGGCACTTTGTTGAGCCAGGCTGGCATCGTCTGGTGGGACAGCGTGTTCATGGCGTGCTCCAGGTGTGCTATGCGCTGGGGGGGGGGCGGGCGGTTTGGCCCTGTTGGTTGTTGGGGGGCGGGCGTGGGATAGGTCGCTCTACGCAGTCCGTGGCGCAAGGTTATTTCACCGTGGCTTAAGGCTGCATTAAGACCGCATGGAAAGCAGGCGCTGAACCGCCATATCGGCTACGACAAGGCGGCGTTTGCCAAGAATGCGCACAAGGGAGGGCTGGCGCTGGGTTACCTCACCGAGGACGAACAGGAATAAGCGCGCTGGATCGCGCCCCTCGAGATGAGGCATCCGGACAAGGATTGAGCGCGGCGGGGCGCGCTCATTGGCTCATTGCCCCGTGAAGACCGTCAGCACCCCGGTGTAGCCGTATAGGCGGTCTCGTGCGATCTCGCCGCCAGCGAAGAATCCCGCCAGCGGCAGGTCGCCCAGCGCATTGCGCACCATCTGCAACTCCGCATGCGGCGCCCCGAAATGGGGCCCACCCCGTCCGGAACAACTGATGTACAGCGCGCCCAGCGCCCGGCCGCTGTGGCCGCTCTCAAGCTCAGACCGGATCTCTGTGGCAACGCGCATCAGGTCCGCCCGCGCGGCGGCGGGGTTGCGCGTGCAGAAGGCCAGCCGCATGCCGTCCTCCACAACATCCGCCAGTGCCAGTACGCCATGCTGCGCGTCTACGCCAAGCACATGGCGCACCAGCGTATCAGTGCCGAACCTGCCAGGCACGCTGAGCGCATCGTCGTCACCCTTGCTCAGGCCCACCAGGGTGGCGGACAGCACGCTTGCCAAGGTATCTTCCGGCACATCGCGCCCGAGCCCCAGGTCTTGTAGGACGCAGTCGAGGGCTGGCTCGCCATCAAGCTCGAACAGCAGGTTATGCGCCGCACGGGTAACGGTGCGCGCCGGCCCGATCGGCTTGCAGCCCTGCGTCACCCGCGAGATCAGGCCGATTTCAGGGCCGAACAGCACCCCCGACAGCCCGCCGGAGAAAACGCCATCGGCCATGTGCAAGGTGCGGTTGCGCGCCGAAGACAGGCCGCCGAAGAGATAGCCGGTGGCCGTGCGCGTGCTCAGCTCGTGCAGCAGGTCCTGGACATCCGGCGTGCTGCCCTCGGCATGGACCAGCGCGGTATGGGGCGCGAAGTGGGAGGGGGAGGATGCCGAAGGCAGTGGCTGCTGCCCCGAGAACAGCCGGAATGTGCTGGGCGGCAATGCCGCCGCCATCAGCACCATGGCCGGCTCGTCGAAGTATTCGACGCCGCTGGCGCAGACGCCCACGCCAGCCGCACCCACCCAGGCCACGCCCGGCCAGGTTTCCTGCAGCGCGGCGAGGATGGCCTCTGCGGCCGGCGCGTAATAGTCGCTCAGGTAGCACCAGCCGAGCGTAAGCGGGGCCCCGCCCGGCTCTGCCTGACGCGCCGCAAGCTGCGCGTCAAATTGCTGCCGGCACTCGGCCAGGGCCGCCTGCCAGTCGCCATGGGCTGCGTGAGCGTGCACAAAAGTAGTAGTGTCAGACATGGTCGCTCCGCCTTCCGGGCAATGAAGTTGTTGGACCGCCGCCGGCAAGGTGTGTTCAGGCCAGCAGGGGGCAGGATTGGCATTGGTCCCTTACCATGCAAGCATCCGGCTTCCCGTTGGGAAGCTCGCCTAGTAAAAACCCTTAGAAAATCGAGCTTGCAAGGGCCGGAAGTCGAGGCCTAGAATATTTCATATTGCGAATATAAATTCGCTATCCGAATAAATTGAAGGGCGCCTCAGGGCGCGAGGCAGGATGAAGAGGTGCTTTTGGTTGGCACCTTTTCTCAGCCCTAGATTGCGAATAAAAATTCGCAATCCGAATTTTAAGCGGCAAGCGGCAATGCCGATGCTTACCCACCCAACTTGAGCGAGGGCTTTCCTCTGTCAGTTCATCGAATTAAAATTCGGAATCCGAACTCGATTCCGGGTTTGCATCAAGAACTGACAGTGGAGATAGACATGGCTACCGAGAACTCCGTCCCGACCGCATCGAAGGCGAGCAGCGCGGGCGACGCATCCAAGAACACGGTGCAGTCGCTGGCGAAGGGCTTCCGCATCCTCGAAGCGTTCACGGCGCAGGAGCCCGAGCTCACCATGGCGGAAGTCGCGCGCCGCTCGGGGCTGGACAATGCCACGGCCTTTCGCTTCCTCAACACGCTGGTGGATATCGGCTACGTGCGGCGCGTGCCGGACACGCGGCTGTTCCGGCTGTCGCTGAAGGTGCTGGATCTCGGCTTCGACGCCATCGCCCATGCTGACCTGCGCACGCGGGCCAGGCCCATCCTGCGGGCGCTGGTGGGGGAGATCAATGAAGCCGCATCCATCGGCGTGCTGGATGGCCCGGACGTACTGTACGCGGAACGGATCCAGGCCGGGCTGACGCGGCTTGGCGTGGATATCCGCATTGGCAGCCGCGTGCCGGCTTACTCCACCGCCGTTGGCTACGCCATCCTGGCGTGGCTGCCGCAGGACATGCAGTCCCGCGTGCTGGACGCCCAGCCCCGGCAGAAGCTGACCGACCACACGCTCACCGAGCTTGACACCATCCTCGAGCGGCTCAAGACCGTGCGGGCCAAGGGCTACGCGTTGTCGAACCAGGAAACGGTGTCCGGCCTTTATGTGGTTGCCGCGCCGGTGCTGGATGTGGACGGCGTGCCGGTTGCCGGCCTGAGCGTGGCGGCGCCGGCCATGAATACCTCGCTTGAAGATTTCGAATCGACCACGGCCCCGGCGGTAGTGCATGCCGCTACCGAACTGTCCCGTGCGTTGCAACCCTCCGGCGGGTTCATTCCGCCCACCTTGCTGCCAACCCGAACGCGCAAATAGCGCAAGCCTCACCAGGAGACGAACGTGTCTGATATCAATTTCCACGGCATCATTCCGGCCATCGCGGTCCCGTTCAACGCGGACTACAGCATCAACGAGCCGGAGCTGCGCCGCTTTGCCAGGTGGCTGGGCGCTCAGGAAGGCGTGACCGCGCTGATGACCAATGGCCATACCGGTGAAGTCTTCTCGCTGACGCCGCGCGAGCGCGCCGAGGTGACCCGCATCACCGCCGACGCCACCCAGGGCATCTGCCCGGTGATCTCGTCGGTGGTCTGCGAAGGCATCAACGACGCCGTGGAACAAGCTGGCTGGGCCAAGGAAGCTGGCGCCGCCGGGCTCGATATCATGCCGCCGCATCACTGGCTGCGCTTTGGCTTCAAGCCGGAGCATTGCCTCGACTACTTCAACGCCATCGGCAAGGCCAGCGGGCTGCCCCTGGTGGTGCATATCTACCCGGCCTGGACCCGTGGCTCCTACTCGTCGGAGCTGCTCGCGGAACTGGCAAAGCTCCCGTATGTAAAGGCCTTCAAGATGGGCGAGCGCGAAATGAACAAGTACGCGCGCGACATCAAGGAGATCCGCGCCGCGGATCCCACCAAGGTGCTGATGACCTGCCACGACGAATACCTGCTGTCGTCGATGGTGCAAGGCATCGACGGCGCACTGGTCGGCTTTGCCTCGCTGATTCCCGGCCTGATCAATGACCTGCTCAAGGCGGTCAAGGCCGGCGACCTGCATGAAGCCATGCGCGTGCAGGCCCTGATCAATCCGCTCAAGGACGCGGTGTACGGCGCCGGTGAGCCCACGGGCGAAGCCCACGGCCGCATGAAGGCCGCCATGGCGCTGGCCGGCATCCTGCGCGATGGCACGGTGCGTCCGCCGACCCACGCGCCGTCGGCCTCGGAACTGGCCGCCATCAAGGCCGCGCTGGAACACGCCGGCGTGACGCAGAAAGCGGCCGCCTGAGCCTGAGCCACGTCTGACCTGAGCCTGTACCGGTTCGGCATCCCGCCGCGCGGCTAGCGCGCCGGGGCCGGGCCGCCGGCCATGCAATCCAAAGGGGCTTTGATGAGCCAATCCATGCAAGACGACGACACGCCCGTGGCGCGCACCAGGCACGCCCTTGTCACCGGCGCCAGCTCCGGCATCGGCGCGGCCATCGCCCGGCGCCTGCTGTCGGCGGGCTGGACGGTGACCGGGCTGGACCGCTCGCCGGCACCCAGCGTCGACGGTTTCAACGGGATCGAGGTCGACCTGACCGATGCCCCGAAGCTGGCCGCCGCCGTGGCCACGTTGCCCCAGGTCGACGCCATCGTCCATGCCGCGGGCTTCATGCGCACCGCGGTGCTCGGCGACCTGAAGCCCGAGGACGGCGAGGGCATGTGGCGCATCCATGTACAAGCCGCCTGCGTGCTGGCCAACGCGCTGATGCCGACGCTGCCGGATGGCGCGCGCATCGTGCTGATCGGCAGCCGCACTGCGGCCGGCGCGCCGGGGCGCAGCCAGTACGCCGCGACCAAGGCCGCGCTGGTGGGCATGGCGCGCTCGTGGGCGTCCGAGCTGGCGCCGCGCGGCATCACGGTCAATGTGGTGGCGCCAGGTGCCACCGAGACCCCGATGCTGAACGACCCGGGCCGCAAGGGCACGCCGCCGCGCACGCCGCCCATTGGGCGCTTTATCCGGCCTGAGGAAGTGGCCGGGATGGTGAGCTTCCTGCTGGGCCCGGATGCCGGCGCGATCACCGGGCAGCAGATCCTGATTTGTGGCGGCGGGTCGCTGTAGTGGCCCGGCAAGACACTGAAACACTGAAGTACCTGATTACCGAAAGACACTGGAGACCAGCAATGTCCGTCCGCATCATTGACGTCCGCGAAGTGACGAAGCCGATTTCGTCGCCCATCCGCAATGCCTATATCGATTTCTCGAAGATGACGAGCAGCCTCGTCGCCGTGGTGACCGACGCCTTCCGTGACGGCAAGCGCGTGATCGGCTACGGCTTCAACTCCAACGGCCGCTACGGGCAGGGCGGCCTGATCCGCGAGCGCTTTGCGCCGCGTATCCTGGCGGCCGATCCGGCATCGCTGCTGGACGACGCCGGCACCAACCTGGACCCCAACCGCGTGTGGGCCGCCGCCATGTCCAACGAAAAACCGGGTGGCCACGGCGAGCGCTCGGTAGCGGTCGGCACCATCGACATGGCGGTGTGGGATGCGGTGGCCAAGATCGCCGGCGTGCCGCTGTTCCAGTTGCTGGCCGAGCGCCACGGCGTCAAGGCCAACCCGCGCGTGTTCGTCTATGCCGCGGGCGGCTACTACTACCCAGGCAAGGATCTCGGCGCGCTGCGCGCCGAGATGCGCTCCTACCTGAACCGTGGCTATAACGTGGTCAAGATGAAAATCGGCGGCGCCAGCCTGGAAGAAGACAGCGCCCGGATCGAAGCCGTGCTGCAGGAAATCGGCTCGGACGCGCAGCTCGCCGTGGACGCCAACGGCCGCTTCGACCTGGACACCGCCATCGCCTACGCCAAGATGCTGCGCGACTATCCGCTGTTCTGGTACGAGGAAGCCGGCGATCCGTTGGACTACCACCTGCAAGCCACGCTGGCCGAGTACTACCCCGGCGCCATGGCCACCGGCGAGAACCTGTTCAGCCACCAGGACGCCCGCAACCTGATCCGCTACGGCGCCATGCGCTCCGACCGCGACTACCTGCAGTTCGACTGCGCGCTGTCCTACGGCCTGGTGGAGTACGAGCGCACGCTGGAAGTGCTCAAGACCTTCGGCTGGTCGCCGAGCCGCTGCATCCCGCACGGCGGCCACCAGATGTCGCTCAATATCGCCGCCGGCCTGGGCCTGGGTGGCAACGAGAGCTACCCCGACCTGTTCCAGCCTTATGGTGGCTTCCCCGATGGCGTGAAGGTGATCGACGGGCATATCACCATGCCGGAGCTGCCGGGCATCGGGTTTGAGGGCAAGGCGGATCTTTACGCGGAGATGTCGGCGCTGGCGCAGCCGTGACGACGGGCCAAAGACGTTTGGGATGACGACGTCTAGCAAACAGAAAGATAGAAGAAGCGCCCCATAGGCGAACCGCCCTCTCTGGGGCGCACCTGCAGTCGAGACAGGAGACAAATCATGCTGTTCCACCGGATCTTCCGCTGTGCCGCCGGCGCGTTGCTGGCATGCGCCGCCGCCAGCGCCTTCGCGCAGGCCTACCCCAACAAAGCCGTGCGCGTGATCATTCCGTTCCCGCCCGGCGGCCCGACCGACACCGTCGGCCGCATGCTCGCGCAAAAGCTCTCCGAGCAAACCGGCCAGAGCTTCATTGTCGACAACCGGCCCGGCGGCCAGGGCATCATCGGCGCCGACGCGGTGGCCAAGGGCGCGGCGGACGGCTACACGCTGCTGTTCAGCGCCTCCACCTTCACCACCACGCCCATGACCCTGAAATCGTCGCCCTACGACGTGACCAAGGATTTCGTGCCGATCGCGCTGGTCGGCAAGGGGCCGCTGGCCGTCTCCGTCAACCGGAACCTGCCCATCAAGAACATCAAGGACTTGATTGCCTACGCCCAGGCGCATCCCGGCAAGATGTCGTTCGCGATCGGCTCGCAGGCTTCTGCGGGGCATTTGTCCACGGAGCTGCTCAAGCGGGCTGGCAAGATCGATTACCTGGTGGTGCCGTACAAGGGCTCCGCGCCCGCTTACCAGGACCTGATCGGCGGCGCCATTGATGGCTTTATCGATCCGGTGCTAGGTGCCGTGCCGTATCACAAGAGCGGCATGGTGCGCGTGGTCGCGGTGACCTCCAAGGACCGGCTGCCTTCCATGCCGGACGTGCCCACCGTTGGCGAGACGGTGCCGGGCTATGAGTTCTACTCGTGGTACGGCCTGTGGGGTCCGTCCAAGCTGCCGCTTGAGGTGACCAGGCGGCTCAATGCCGAGGTCAACAAGGCGCTGGCTTCCGACCTGCGGGGCAGGCTGGCCGAGCAGGGCTACCTGCTCTCGCCCGGCACGCCGGAAGATTTCGCCCGCTTCGAGAAAGAGGACATGGCCCGCTCGGCCAAGATCGTGGCCGAAGCAAAGATCCGCGCGGAGTAGGGGGCCTGCCCGGCGCCGAAGGCCGGTGCGCTTTCGGCGCCGCGGAGGCCCTGCGCAGCCAGGCAGCCAGGCAGCCAAGCAGTCAACGCATCAACACAACCAAGACCTCAATTTACCGGCAGGTCGGTCGATATCCAATGGGGGGGTGGCGAAAGATCGCTACGCCTCGCAAACGCCTGGTCAGGGAATAATCTGACGGAAGACTGCCTGGCACAGGGGTTGCCGGGCAGGATCCGTGGGGCGCCCCGTTCGAGAGGACACGATCCGGTTTTCCGGCGGTATTTGTGAGGATTAAAGTGGCTGACACGGACGATACCTGCGCGAGACTGGCAGCCGCGATCGATGGTGGCTTGCTCCGGCCTGCATTCCAGCCATTGATATGCCTCGAGACCGGCGCTATCGCCGGCTTCGAGGTGCTCGCCCGCTGGACGGATCCCGAAACCGGTCTGCCCCGTCACCTTCATATCGTTCGCGGAGTCCTTTTCGGGGTGATGTCAGGTCGAAGCCAATGACGCGCTGCATACCCTTTGTGGCGCGCCTGGTCAAGGCGCTGGGCCCGCCAGAGCGCATCGAGGCATTCGGCCTGCGCTGCGCGGTTGACGAAGTAGTGACGCTTGAGTGCGAGTCATTGAAGCCAGCCATGCTTATGCCGTTTGCAAAACTGAAGCATGCTCAATGGCTGGCTTCCTGTTTCCTATTTTCCGCGCTTGGCGGGAGTTTTTGGCTTGTCCGGCGCCTGGGTCAACACGGAACCAGCAAGCTTCTTTGCGGCTTGGGTGGAACTCTTCTGTTGCAGCACCTTGCCGGCAAGCGATGAGAGCTCTTTGGATGATTTTTCGTTCTTTGCCATACCGGTCCCCTCCAGTTTGATAGGAACTGTCCATCGTAGTAACAGGCCCTTAATGCGCTATCCCCTTTTGGTGGGGAGTTGGGTAAACCATGGCAATGAGCAACCGGAGCCTCACCGGGGCACCCAGCCGGCGAAGGCGCGTTGCCATGTTGTTCCCCCCTGTCGTCGGGAAATGGTCTGGCCGGTTGGCTGGCGGCACTCAGCAGGCAATGGAGGTTAGGGCCGATGCGTGCTCAGCCATTCACGTAATGCGTCATTCATGCGGGTTTGCCAGCCTTCGCCGCTTGCCCGGAAGGCAGTCAGGATCTCCGTATCATAGCGGATGGTGACAGATTCTTTCGGGTTGGCGAGCTTCGGCCGGCCGCCTCGGTTTTTGATCACTTCGCCAAACGACTTCATCGCTTTGATCTCTTCGGCGCTGAGATCATAGGTGTCGGGATCAGCGGCAATCCCGCGGTTGATTGCCTGGTCTTCTTCGGGGGTCGGCATCACGATCTTACGATTCTTGAACATCACGAATCTCCTTACTGTTGGCCTTGCGCAGGCTGATGATGCGGAGGGTTTCGCCCCGCTGCGTGAACACCACGCAGTACAGGCGATCGCCGATGAGGCCAAAGCCGATCTCGCGCAGTTCGCTGTAGTCGCGGCGAGTGTCGGGGCGAACCATCACTTCCGACCATTCAATCTCAGCAGAGAGGGCCGGGGACACGCCATGTTTGGCGATGTTGGCGGCGTCTTTGTTGGGGTCGAAAGTGATTTCCATGTAAGTAATTGTAGTTACGAAAACCTAGCGAGTCAAAAAGGTTTTTGTAATCGGGGGCGCAGGCGAACATGTCTCTCTCATCGAATACTGTATGGATATCCAGTATAGGGGCCGCCCGAGAGGGATTGCCGATAGTCGAGTTGGCTGTATGGATATACAGTGTCGGGGTGGCTTGCCCGCATGCCCAGACGAAATTGAGCCGACGCCCGTGTTGGAAACCGGAATTAGCCGGACTACAGATCAGTTTGCTGGACTGGAAATCCGGAATTAGCTGGACTGCCGTGCAATTCTCGCCGACGCTGAGCCAGGATCTGTAGGTCGATTCGCCCTTTGCTCACTGCGTGGCTCAAGAAGTCGGCGAGGCGGCCAATACGGGACTCCATTCCGTGTCTTCGCCATGCGTTACATCCCGATCCGCGACCAGCACCTCACTATCCTCGCCCGCAACCGCGATGCCTGGCGGGCTCGGGCGGAACGACCCTTTGACGTCGAAGATCTCATTCGGGCATGCGTTCCGGATGCCGCCACTTGCGATCCAAGCCTTGTGGCCGACGCGATCCGGGAGTGGTTCGATAGCTTCGACGACGGCATTCCGACATGGCGGCTCTCGTCGCAAGAGCGATAAGAAGCCGGCCCAGGCGGATCCAGCGCCGAGGTTCCGTGTGCCAAGGAGGACCGTTGTCGGCCAGTTCCGGCCGTCGGCCCGGTGGTCCATTCGGACGCTCGAGTGTCGCTTCAACACTAAACAACGGCCACTCGCGCGTCGGCGGCACTTGTCGGTTCATCGGCCAATCCCGCCATTCGCGCTGCGCGGTTACAGTACGCTAGCGAACGTCCGCTTTCACGCGCGTCCGGGGACTGTTGTCCACCGATAGCGTTCGCAAGGACGTCCTTCGACGCATTTCTGCTCGGTTCGTCAAGCCATTCAGGAGTGGCGGCAAGAACGATACGGCCAATGCGGGAGCCATCGCAGTCGGGGCCCGGCAGGCAGCCATGCGGACCGTGCCTATCAAATCGGTTGAACAGCAAGCTGGCCTAGCATTCCGTAAGCGGGGTCTGCAACACGAATGGACAGCCTTGCTGACTCGGATGCGCGGGTTGCTAGGGGAGCTTGGCGTGGTTGTCGCGCGATCTGTAGATTGAATCGTCGCTGTCAGGAAGGCGTAAAGGAGGAATCCAGCAAGCCATAACCGGCGAAGAGACATTCGCACGAGAACAGTTCGTAACTTTGCAGGATCAGCGCATAGCCATGATTAGGATGGGCTCACCGTGGCAGGTTGTCGCATATTTTCCGGTCGCCCGCTAACCGATGGCGTGGGACTGAGGAACCCCAGGCGGGACGTCCATCAGCAAAGACGCCCCGTCCGGACCTCAGACGAAGCCTACTTGGGCTGCATCAGCATGGGCTGCGTCATCATCTCCCGGCAGGTCTTCATCATGGCTGCTGGGTCACCAGTCTTCTGCTGCATCTGCGCAGCATGCATCTCCGTCTGCTTGGCTGCGCGTGCTTTCTCAATGACGTACCAGTCCGGGCCCGCGAGGACGGACAAGGATGCGATGAGTGCCGTTGTGCCAACGGCGGCAAGGATAATCTTCTTCATGATAGTTCTCCGCTCACTTCGCACAGTGCGGTTTCGAACCCCTTTCGTTCAAAGGTTGGCCAGCACTGCCCCGAATGCAAGGTCGTCCTTTGGGGAACAACCTCACTGCCTAGTCGTTGGGATAGACTTGCCGTGCCTTTGCAAGCCAAGCGGTAGCGCTGGCTTGCTGAACTCGGCTTCAGGTGAAGAACGCTTTAGGTGGACGCTCCGGGAGCGCTAGGACTACAGAGGGGAAACTAGATTCACGGTGCGCGACGAAGATGCTCCTCCAGGAGCTCTGGGCAACGTTGGCCGCGATGGGGAGTGCTGCGACGGCAGCGCATATCGCCATGCACGAGGCGTGCGACATATCGGCTGGATGGTCCTCGATGGAACAATCGATGTGTCCATCGCAGGTATCACTCGAGCTGAAGCGGGCAGCCTCATGCAGAGCGGCGTACGAAGTCGGGTTGGCCGTACCGTCAACGCAGCATGCAGAAAGCGGCATGGCGAATACACGAAGCGGCAACGCAACTGCGAGTATCACAATGAGAACCGCACTCCAAAACTGCTTCATCAGTTTGCTGCGCGGCCTTCGTCGCGCTTCCTTGTCTAAGGTGCCCGGCAACCAAGCCAAGCTACGTGCTTCCAAGTATGGGAGTCTCTGCCAAAGCCTAATGACGCGATGGCGTGTATTCGAGGGAGACTTCGCCTTCTTCGAAGGATGCTGCGAGCACGAGGTATGCAAGGTCGAGCTGCCGCTCGTCCTTCTGGCGGCGCGCAATGGTTTCAAGCGCGGACAGCAGGTGCTCCGCTAATGCGAAGTCTTTTTCATGGCAGGCTCGCTCGAATACGGCAGATACTTCCTCGAACAGCGTGTGCTTAGTGCTACTCATACCTACTGCCTCCCGTACTTGCCCAGCCGGCCTCCCTGTGCGCTCGGAAGTACTGATGTTTGGCGTATCCACAATGTGAGCATGTGGCGCAGTTTTCTCGTTCTGTATGGGGACGAGCATCCATTGCCGGGGCGAAAACAGGCCTTCTATAATGCTATAGACGTTCCCACAGTGGGAGGGTCAAGCGATTTCGTTATTGGCCGGCTGGAAGGAAGGTCTTGCAATCGCCCCCGTGGTGGACGTGGTGCACATCCGCTACACTATGAGCCCAGCCAAGTGGCTGGTATTCCCTATCCATGGTTCGACTCTTCGCCCGCCTTCTCCTGTTGCTCCTCATTGCAGCGCTTCCGCTGCAAGGGGTTGCTGCGGCCACGATGATGGTGAAAGGCGTGACGTTGACTTACGCTACCGGCTTGCGCTCGGCGTCATCTGATAGTCATGAAGTCGCCGTTGCGGTCGCGTCCAATGAGGACGATGACCATTGCCTCGCGCACATGGACGATGCAGACGCAAAGAGCGGCAAGTCGGGAAAGCATGCTGGGCATGCCTGTCCAGGCTGCGCCGCCTGTTCACTCTGCTCGGTCGTCCCCTACGCTACCCCGCTTTTTGTTCACCTCGACAATGCGCCAGCCCAGGCTCCTTCTGGCCTGACGGAAGCATTCGTCAGTCATATCTCGGACGCGCTCCAGCGTCCGCCTGCCTTGGTCGTCTGATGCCCTAGGTGCGCCCATTTTTTGGGCGCACACACCGGGCGTTGCCACAACAGTGGCTAACGCGACACTCCAAGCTTTCCTTTCGTAAGGTTTGATATGTCTCTGACACGCATGCTGGCAGGCGCCAGCCTGGCGGTTGTCTGGGCTTCCGTATTTGCGCAGGCGTCGACGCCTCGACCGGACCCGCTTGACCCGAACGCTCCAACCACCACCCTCACAGTGCCTCGCACCTTTGAGGAATACATCCCATACAAAGACCCGAAGGTGGTGCCCTGGAAGGACACCAATGCCGCCGTTTCCGGCGACGGCATGGCCGGAATGGCCCACGGCGCCGCAGGCGGTATGAAGCATGACATGGGCACGATGAAGATGCCAGGAGCATCGTCGCCTGCCGCTCCTATGCCGGGGCACACGATGCCGATGGGTCCAGTGGATAAATCGCTTCCAGAAGGTGGGCCGAGTCCGGCGCCGGGCGGGAATGCTGACCACTCCAACCACAAGATGTGATGCGGGGACTCCGAATGCCAGTTAGAAGAATTCAAGCCCTGAGGATTGGCGTCATGGCATTGGCCGTCGCGGTGTTCCTGGGCGGTTGTGCCTCGTTCTCGAAAGATGGCGGCTTCGATGCCGTCTCCACTGTCGCGAAGGACCGCCTAGGCAAAGAGGCGGCATGGGTCAGGTCGGACAAGGACCAGGATAGCGTCTACCTGCGCACGCAGGAGTTGCTGGCTGAGCCTCTGACCATAGACAGGGCCGTTCAGTTGGCTCTGCTTAACAACCGGGGGCTGCAAGCTGCGTACGCTGAACTTGGCATATCCGAGGCCGACTATGTACAGGCGAGTCGCCTGCCCAATCCAGGCTTTACTTTTAGCCGCAAGCGAGGGGGCGAAATCCTGACTATCGACAGGACCTTCTCGGTGGCGTTTCTCAACCTCCTGACCTTGCCGTTTGTCTCCCAAATTGAAGGCAAGATTTACGAGCAGACAAAGCTCGTCGTCGCGAACGAGACGTTGAAGGTGGCGGCGGAGGCGCGCAAGGCATACATCAACGCCGTGGCGTCCCAACAATTTGCCAACTACGCCGAACAGGTGAAGGACGCGACGGAAGCTGGCTCGGAATTCGCACAGCGATTGGCCGCGGCTGGCAACTTCAGCAAGCTGGACCACGCGCGTGAGCAAGCTTTCTACGCCGAAGCGACGGGCGCGCTAGGGAGGGCTCGGCGCCAAGCCATCTCCGACCGGGAGAGGCTCATCCGAGCGATAGGACTGTGGGGTACCGGAGCGAACTTCACGCTGCCGGACCGTCTGCCAGACCTCCCGAAGGAGCGGCCAGAGCTACAGGACCTTGAAGCCTACGCGATGGAGAACCGGCTCGATATTCAGGCCGGCAAGTTGCAGACTCAGAGCGTTGCCTCGTCGCTCGGTCTGACAAAGGCCACTCGGTTCGTCAACGTCCTGGATGTTGGCTATCTGCGTAACAGCGTTACAAATTCCCCACGGGAAACGGGCTACGAAATCAGTATCCAAATCCCGCTATTTGATTGGGGGTCTGCGCGTGTGGCCCGTGCCGAAGCCGTCTACATGCTCGCGGTGAACCAGCTCGCGCAGACGGCAATTAACGCTCGTTCCGAGGTCCGGGAGTCATATGCGAACTACCAGACGAGCTATGACCTGGCGAAACACTATCGCGATGAGGTCGTGCCGCTGCGCAGGGTCATCACCGACGAGATGACGCTGCGCTACAACGGCATGCTTTCCAGCGTGTTCGAACTGCTTGTCGACACGCGCGACCAAGTCAACGCGGTCAATACGTATATCGAAACGCTACGCGACTACTGGGTAGCGGAAGCCGACCTCCGGACCTCGCTGGGAGGAAAGCTCCCGACCCAGGAGGCGGTAGCACCGGCGGTCTCAATGCCAGCTAACGGCCCGATGACCGCCCCGAACAAACAAGGACAGTAATCATGGTCTCCCGTCGACAATTCCTGCAGGGCACCGGCACTGCCATGTTGGGCGCTGCCGTAGTCTCGAAGGTAGGCGCGGCCTCTTTGCCCGAGGCGCCGCTGCAGGCTGGCGCTGCAACACAACCGCCTCTCTTGCCGCAGTCCGGCCGCCCGTACAACCCCATCGTCACCCTGAATGGCTGGACCTTGCCATGGCGAATGCGCAACGGCTGGAAGGAGTTCCACCTGATTGCGGAGCCGGTGGAGCGCGAGTTCGCTCCAGGCATGAAGGCGCATCTGTGGGGCTATAACGGACAGAGTCCTGGCCCCACCATCGAGTGCGTGGAAGGGGACAAGGTCCGTATCTTCGTGACCAACAAACTTCCCGAGCACACCACTGTTCACTGGCACGGCGTCATCCTGCCTGCAGGCATGGACGGCGTTGGCGGGTTGTCACAGCCGCATATCAAGCCTGGAAAGACCTTCGTCTATGAGTTCGTGATGGGTAAATCCGGTACGTTCATGTACCACCCACACTCGGACGAGATGGTGCAGATGGCGATGGGCATGATGGGCTTCATTGTCGTGCATCCGAAAGACGCATCGTTCATGCGGGTCGACCGCGATTTTGTCTTCCTGATGTCGGCCTACGACATCGACCCGGGCTCATACACGCCCCGTGTGTCTGAGATGACGGACTTCAATATGTGGACGTGGAATAGCCGTGTGTTCCCAGGTATCGACCCGCTGCCAGTTCGCCTCGGTGACCGTGTCCGTATACGCATGGGAAACCTCACGATGACCAACCACCCGATTCACATACACGGACATGATTTTGAGGTGACTGGCACCGACGGTGGGTGGGTGCCAAAGTCCGCCCGGTGGCCAGAAGTTACGGTAGACGTGGCAGTGGGCCAGATGCGCGCATTTGAATTCACCGCCAACAACCCAGGGGATTGGGCGTTCCACTGCCACAAGTCTCATCACACGATGAATGCAATGGGACATCAGGTCCCAACCATGATTGGCGTCAAGCAAAAGGACCTGACCAAGAAGATGAACAAACTCGTTCCCGATTACATGGGGATGGGCGAAGCCGGCATGGCCGACATGGGCGGCATGGAGATGCCTCTGCCGGACAACACGCTGCCGATGATGAGCGGTCAAGGTCAATTCGGGCCCATTGAGATGGGTGGGATGTTCACCGTTGTGAAGATTCGCGAAGGCCTCGGTCGAAATGACTACAAGGACCCAGGACCTTACAAGCACCCAAAGGGAACCGTTGCCTACGAATACACCGGTGAACTGCCGGAAAGCTGATTTCATTGGGCCGGAGCACATCCGGCTCGCGTCTATCGCTAAACACTTGGAGTAAGAGCGATGAAGAAGAAGTTTGTATCGATTGCAGTTGGCTTGGCGCTGGCAAGCTCCGCATCCGCATTTGCCGCTGGCGACATGGGCAATATGGACATGAGCGCGAGCGGCTCTCACAAGGCAGGCTCAACCGCCGCCAGCATGTCGCACGGGGAGGTCAAGAAGGTTGATGCCTCCACCGGGAAGCTCACTATAAAACATGGTCCGTTGGAAAACCTCGGGATGGACGCGATGACGATGGTGTTCAGGGTCAAGGACCTTGCCATGATTTCGCAGGTGAAGGTTGGCGACAAGATTGACTTTGTTGCCGAGGATTTGAATGGCGCACTAACTGTTACCAAGCTTCAGATGCAGTAAGCGGCTCTGCGATAGGCGGCCGGCTGCCGGCCGCTACGACACTCCCCAAACCAGGAAAAATACACATGAAAGCACTCACGCAGAAAATACTGTTGGGCATCACGACCGCCGCCGCCATCGGACTTACGCCTGCTATCGCGCTCGCGCATGGCAAGCTCGAGACCGCAGACCCAGCCGCGGGTAGCACGGTTGACGCGCCGGCGGGTCCGCTTCGACTGACGTTCAATGAGGACTTGGAGCCAGCGTTCAGCAATGTGAGCGTGGCGGACGCCAGTGGCTCGGCGGTTAGCAAAGAGAAGGCCAAGGTCGACTCGTCGAATCCGCGTGTGCTGACGGTCGCAGTCCCGAAACTGTCGCCGGGTTCCTACGCTGTGCGCTGGACCGTCATGACGCACGACGGACACAAGGTCAAGGGCGACTACAAGTTCACGGTGAAGTGATGAACGACGGTTTCCTTGGCATTTTGCGCCTTGCTCTGACGGCACTGCAGAACCTCAGTTTTGCGGTGCTCGTCGGCACCTTGTTGAGCGACCACTGGCTGGCTCGCTCCCCGTCTCCGTGGCAAGCTCGTGTGAGTCAGAGCTTGGCGCATGCATTCAGAGTCGGGGCAATCGTTGCGCTCCTGTCTGGCGTACTCGCCTTCTGGATACATTGCGCGCTGATGAGTGAATCCTCGCTTGTTGACGCGGGACCGGCGGTGCGCTCGATGCTAGCGGAAACCGGCTTCGGCCACGCTTGGGCCATCGGCGCTGCCCTGATGCTTTGCGTCACTATCGTTTCATTCTTCCCTTGGACCGGAAGCGGCCTTGGCCTCCGGCCGATTCTGTGGCTGGCGCTTGCGGGCTTTGCACTGACGCGGAGCCATAGTGGCCATCCGGTGGACGCTGGTGCGTTCAGCCTGCCCGTTTGGGCTGACTGGGTTCACCTTCTCGCTGTTAGCGCTTGGGTTGGCATCGTGTGGGTCGCCGCTTTTATGGTGGCGCCGAAGATGGCCGAGGCTTCCCAGAGCGACCACCAAAACGGTGCGTCGTTCATTCAATCGCTATCGGATACGGCCACGTACGCGCTCGTCGCGATCTTTGTCACCGGCGCCTATAACGGGTGGCGTGGAGTCGGTTCGCCAGGCAACTTGCTCGACACTTCGTACGGCCAGTTGCTAGTGCTGAAGCTTGGTTTCGTGATAGTTGCCGCGGCCCTCGGGGGGCACAACCGGTTCTTTGAAATGCCTCGCCTGTTGGAGTCGCTGCAAAACCCGTCGTCAACGTCGAGCGCCCGATACATTCAGCGCTTCGCCACTGTTCTACATGTGGAGTCTTGGGTGCTCGCTGGGGTGTTGGTCGCTGCGGCGGTGCTGGTAGCGAGCCCGCTGCCCGGTACGTCCTAAGTTATCCCGCATGTCAATTGCCGGGCAATGCTCGTAGAAAGCGTGTGGAAGCCCTGGAGTTAATGGTTTCCTCTTTCGACCGCCTCTAGGCACTGCCGGTGATCGCTCTTCTCAAACCGGCATCACGTAAAGGAGAAGTTCAATGAAGTTCTCGATGAAGTTCCAACTCGCTGCCTTTGTTGTTGCGACAGCGCTGTCAGGTGTGGCCTTGGCAAGCGACAGCGAGCCGGGCTGGTGGCACGGTCACGGGCATGGTGGTGGTGGAGTGACAGCCTTTGGAAAACCTGGCGACCCAAAGAATGTAAGTCGGACTATCAATGTGGATATGACTGACAACATGCGCTTCACCCCCGCCGTGATTACGGTGAAGCGGGGGGAGACGATTCGCTTCAACGTAAGGAACGCGGGCAAAGTGAAGCACGAGATGGTGCTGGGCACCGAAGGCCAGTTGAAGGAGCACTATCAGATGATGATGAAGATGCCAGAGATGGAGCATGCCGACCCTAACGCCATCACGCTTGACGGTGGCAAGTCCGGTGAAATCATCTGGCAGTTCACAAAGTTCGGTACTGTGCCATTTGCCTGCCTGCAGCCTGGCCACTACGACGCTGGCATGAAGGGCTCGGTGGTCGTTAAGTAAATCCGCAAACCGCCGTATGCTGAAGGAGAATGATGATGAAAGCACTTCAGAAAGTTGCACTGACCACGCTGGTGGCCGCTACGCTTGGCTCAGTCGGATTCAACCTGCACGCGCAGGAGACCAAGGGCACGGAAGGCACGAACATGTCGGGTGAGACAAGGATGGACAAGAAGTCCGATGACACCAACGCAGCCATGTCTGAAGGTGAGGTCAAGAAGGTTGACGTCTCTGCGGGGAAATTGACAATCAAGCACGGTCCCCTGACCAATCTGGACATGGACGCGATGACGATGGTGTTCCGGGTTAAGGACCCCGCCATGTTGATCCAGGTAAAGGAAGGCGACAAGATTAAGTTCGCTGCCGAGAAGGTTAACGGTGCCCTGACGGTAACGACGTTGCAGGTGCAAAAGTAAGGCATCTTTGATTCGACGAGCCTTTAGCAGGGCCCGCTTCTACCTTGTCCCCCGTGAACCGCGTCACCATACTGGACGTCCCGCACGATGCGCTTTCGGTGCTGCTGCTGACGACAATATTCGTGTTCGTGGCTGTGTGCGCGTTCGCTTGGTACCTTCGGCGCAGGTATCGACCTGGACGCCCACGAATGCCCAATCGGAATCTCCATGCCGGCCGAAAGTCGCGAAGGTCTCAAAAACGGATTAGGTGAGCCTACGCTCTTGTCGCTCGCTCCTTGGGGACTCCAGTCTTGAACCTTGACCTTCCCATCATGGTAAGGCCTATCTTGGAGTCGGGATGGTGGAGAGGAATGGCACGGACCGAGGTGTTCCCAAGGGCTCCTCGCCATCGAATATGGACCGCACCATGACACACTGCATCTATCGTCAAGGTCAAGCGAAAGGCGGAGACTTACGCCGTTTCCTGCGGCTTCCCCGGGTTCTCGTGTTGCTCGGCGTGGCGTCCGCCGCCGTCGTTCTCGGTAGCCAGCATCGGAACGACGTTGGCTCTTGGCTGCCGTTTGCGCTAGTGTTGCTTTGTCCGATGATGCATTTCTTTCACGGAGGACAGGGCCAGCATGGGCAAGGGATCTAGGCCGTGCGCAAATGACGACCGAATCAGTTGGTGTGCAACGGGACGATTAAACTAGGAGCAGCCAGAATGAGCCGTAGCGACGAGAGGCCTTCTCACGACCACGAACTTCGAGGCGTTGAGCCGGCGGGCGAACATCGGGACCATTGCGCCCACGAAGAGCATGGCCATCCGGCTGCGCATGCTCATGGCGCACACAGTGGCCATTCAGAACATAGGCACGGAAGTATTTCCAATGAGGCGCCAGATGCGCTCAAGGACCCGGTTTGCGGGATGTCGGTTTCGTCGGACTCGCGATTTCGTACCGAGTATGATGGAACTTCCTACTTTTTCTGCAGTGAATCATGCCAGAAGAAGTTTCAAGCCGACCCCGCAAAGTATGTGAGCCCTTCTGCCGATGCTCCCGCCGAGCCCGCTCCAGAAGGCACGATATACACGTGCCCGATGCATCCGGAGATTCGCCAGGACCACCCTGGGAACTGCCCCAAGTGCGGGATGACTCTGGAGCCCCTGCTGCCAGGATTGGACGATGAGGAAAATCCCGAGCTCGTGGATTTTCGTCATCGGTTCTGGTGGACTCTACCGGCCACGGCGGTGGTGTTCATCCTGGCCATGTTCGGCCATCGCCTAGGCTTAATGGAGGCTTCCACCCAGAGCTGGGTAGAACTGGTCCTCTCCACACCGGTCGTGCTTTGGGCGGGCCTGCCGTTCTTCAAACGCTGCGTGCAGTCATTCATTAATCGCAGCCCGAACATGTGGACGCTCATCGGACTCGGTACCGGTGCAGCCTATATTTATAGCGTCATCGCTACCATTGCACCAGGAGTCTTTCCCGAAGTCTTCGCCGCGCACGGGCGCGTTGGCGTGTACTTTGAGGCGGCAGCCGTTATCATTTCGCTGACGCTGGTCGGCCAGCTCCTAGAGCTCAAGGCGCGTTCGCAGACCTCGGCTGCAATAAAGTCGCTTCTCGGCCTAGCGCCGAAGACTGCGCGCCGAATCAACCAGGACGAGACCGAGGAAGACATACCGTTGACCCACGTCCATGTGGGCGACCTGCTGCGCGTGCGTCCGGGTGAGAAGGTGCCGGTGGACGGCGTCGTAACGGAGGGTTCCAGCTCGGTAGATGAATCGATGATTACCGGCGAGCCAATTCCCGTAACAAAGCGAGTCGGAGATCACGTCATCGGCGCGACGATGAATACGTCTGGCAGTTTAATTCTCCGCTCAGAGAAGGTCGGCTCGCAAACGGTGCTAGCCCAAATCGTTCAGATGGTAGCGCAGGCCCAGCGGTCGAAGGCACCGATGCAGCGGATGGCGGACAAGGTCGCCGGTGTGTTCGTCGTCGGAGTGGTCTCCGTGGCGCTGCTGACCTTTTTTGCCTGGGGCTTCTTCGGGCCAGCGCCTAGCTGGGTCTATGGGCTCATCAATGCCGTCGCTGTGCTCATCATCGCGTGCCCGTGTGCACTCGGTCTGGCTACGCCAATGTCCATTATGGTCGCAAGTGGAAAAGGGGCGTCGAACGGCATCCTGTTCCGCGATGCCGCCGCCATCGAGAATCTCCGGAAGGTTGACACGCTTATCGTGGACAAGACCGGTACGCTTACAGAGGGCCGACCAGTTTTCGAACGTGCAACGGGCTCAAACGGATACTCTGAAGAAGAGGTTCTACGGTTGGCTGCGGGCCTCGACCAGGGCAGTGAGCATCCGCTTGCGGCAACGATCGTCAGGGCGGCTCGCGAGCGAAATCTGACGCTTGAGAAGGCCGAGAGTTTCGAATCTAGCTCCGGCATTGGCGTGCGCGGGAGCCTCGGTGGTCGCAAGCTTGCTCTGGGCAACACTGCGCTCATGCAGGCCGAAGGCATTGCAACGGGGCCATTGGCTCAAGAGGCCGATGCATTGCGCGCCGGAGGGGCGAGCGTCATGTATCTGGCGGTAGATGGTGTGCTTGGCGGCATTCTTGCGGTGTCCGACCCTGTAAAGGTGACGACGCCGGAGGCGCTGTCTAAGCTCAGGGACAAAGGAATCCGCGTCGTTATGGCGACAGGAGATGGTGTAGTGACCGCCAAGGCCGTCGCAGCAAAGCTGGGAATCAGCGAATTTCATGGAGAGGTGAAACCCGCCGACAAGTTGGCGCTAGTGACCCAGCTCCAAAAAGAAGGTGCCGTGGTCGCTATGGCCGGCGACGGTATCAATGACGCACCAGCACTCGCCAAGGCCGACGTAGGAGTGGCCATGGGAACCGGCACGGACGTGGCGATGAATAGTGCTCAGGTAACGCTCGTCAAGGGAGATTTGCGCGGTATCGCCCGGGCACGTGAGCTGTCCAATGCGACTGTGGGGAACATGAAACAGAATCTTGGGTTCGCCTTTGTCTACAACGCACTGGGGATACCCCTGGCAGCAGGTGTTCTATATCCATTCACCGGCTGGCTGTTGTCTCCGATGATTGCTGCGCTGGCGATGAGCTTGAGCTCAGCCTCCGTTATCACCAATGCTCTCCGACTCCGGAATGCGAAAATCTGACCTGCCGGTACGTGCAGGCAGTACTCGATTGACGCTCGAAAGCGGCTTCTTCGCTGGTGCACTCATCGGTCAAAGAATCACTGGTCTGTCGCGCAACTCGTTTTCGCTGCGGCCCCGCGTAGGAAAATGCTGCGTCATGTGTTGGGCAACCGCCTGGATACCACCAACCACGCCACGGCGATACTCCCCGCGCCCGAATGCGGCCTCCATCTCCCGGCAGGTGCTTTCCCATTCGCCGGGGCCGACCTTCAAATGCACCCCACGATCGGCCACGATCTCAACGCAGTGGTCGGCCAGCAGTAGATAGATCAGCACTCCGTTATTCTGTTCCGTATCCCATACGCGAAGTTGCGAAAATACCTCAATCGCACGGTCTCTGGCCGATTGCCCTTTAAGTAGTGCGGCGCTGTGTAGCGCCCCCTCCAGGGCGAAGCAGATCTGCCCGTCGTGCGTGGACTCGCTCGCCTTGACGGCCTGCTCAATCGCGTCCAGCGTTTCTCGCGGGAAGGCCAGATTGACCTGCCAGTGTGTCATCAGAAGATGCTGCACGATGCGTTTGATATTCGTCATCACCATCTGCCTGAAGCACCGCCGCCGCCAAAACCGCCACCCCCGCCGCCGAACCCGCCGCCAGATCTGCCAGAGCGACCGCCTATGCTCCACGCGCCAACGTGCGCCCCCATGCCACCGCCCAGCAAAGTGAACGACAAGGCGAGCACGCCCGCTACAAGAGCGACAAGGATTGTGCCTGAGAAGAGCCATGCGACTACCCCGATGGCACCGCCAGCGGCGATCGCCCCCGGGAATCTGCCGAGCGCACTTCGCAGTACGCCGCCCAGCAACAACGTAAGCATCAGCACGATCGGCATGTACTGCCGGATGGGATCCCTCTCGCCGCCGGCCGTAGCTTTCGGCGGTGGCAGCGACTCGCCGCCGATGACCTGGAGCATCCGATCAATGCCCGCGTCGAGACCGCCATAGAAATCGCCTTGCTTGAAGTGAGGCACGATGTCCTCGCTAATGATACGCTTGCTTGTCGCATCGGTCAGGATGCCCTCCAGGCCATAGCCCACTTCAATACGCAAGGTGCGATCATCCTTGGCCACGATGAGCAATGCACCGTCGTCCACCCGCTTGCGCCCCAGTTTCCACTGCTCAACCACGCGCAATGAGTACTGCTCGATGGTTTCCGGCTGAGTGGTCGGGACGATGAGGACGGAGACCTGACTGGCCTTCTTAGTTTCGAAGGCCTGCAACTTTTGGTTCAGGGCCTGCAGTTGATCGCGCGTGAGTGTGCCGGTCAGATCCGTCACGCGGGTCGTCAACGGAGGGACCGCAACCTCGGAGAGGACCGCAAGCGGAAAGAAGAGCGCTACCCCGAGGAACAAGGCACGCGCGGCCTTGATCGGATTCATTTGGTACTCCCGGTGGCTTTTGGAGAGGCTATGCCGAACTCGACTTGCGGCGGCTTGGCAATGTCCCCTTCATTGGTGACAGTGAAATTGGGTTTCTCCTTGTATCCGAAAGCCATTGCCGTGAGATTGGAAGGAAACGAGCGCACGGTTACGTTGTAACCCTGTACCCCCTGAATGTATCGATTTCGCGCAATGGCGATGCGGTTCTCGGTCCCTTCCAGTTGCGCCTGCAGGTCGCGAAAGCTGGCATCCGCCTTCAACTGTGGATAGTTTTCCGAAACGGCAAGGAGTCTGGAGAGAGAGCCCGTTAGTTGTCCCTGGGCGGCTTGAAATCGCGCGAACGCCGCAGGGTCGTTGAGGAGTGCGGGCGAAGCCTGGATCGCGCCAACGCGAGCGCGCGCCTCGGTAACCTGGGTCAGGACTTCCCGCTCATGACTTGCGTAACCCTTGACCGTGTTTACTAAGTTCGGCACGAGGTCCGCGCGACGTTGGTACTGGTTCACCACCTCCGACCAACTCGCCTTGACTTGCTCGTCCTGGGACTGAATCGTGTTGTAACCGCATCCCGTGAGGCCGAATGCAAGCGACACCGCTAGCGCTTGTAACCATAGTCTGTGCATGAGACACCTCCAGCATGTCGCGGCGTTCGGGATTGACCGCCGGGGCCAAGTATTGCGATCGTGCGACGCAGCCCGAAGAAAGGCCGTTATTGCAAATCCGTTTGCACAATTCATCATAGAGCACGCGGAGGTAACATCTCCGATCTACCTCAAGAGGCGGCAGATCATGGGTCAGTACCGCGAATGATGTTTCAGGTGCGGCTGGCTTGCCAGCCTAGTGAATGCCTTCCAGCTTGGTGCGTTTGAGCATGAGCGCATTGATCGCGACGATTAGCGTACTGCCCGACATCGACAGTGCTGCAATCTCCGGGCTCAGCACGAATGGGTACAAGACGCCAGCAGCGAGCGGGAACGCGACCACGTTGTAGCACACCGCCCACCAAAGATTCTGGTGCATCTTTCGCACCGTAGCGCGCGACAGCTCAATCGCGCCGACGATGTCATACGGGTCGCTCTTCATCAGCACAACATCGGCGCTATCCATCGCGACATCGGTACCGGCGCCAATCGCAAATCCCACGTTTGCCTGGGTCAGCGCCGGCGCGTCGTTGACACCGTCGCCCACCATGCCTACCTTCTTTCCCGTGGCCTGCAGGGCTTTTACCTTCTCTGCCTTCTGGGCCGGCAGCACATCGGCCAACACAGAGTCGATGCCGAGATCTGCGGCAATGCGCCTGGCTGTGGCCGCGTTGTCGCCGGTTAGCATCACTACTTCAATCTTGCGTTCGCGTAGCTTCGCCACCGCAGCCATTGCGGTCGGTCGGATTGCATCGGCGATGGCGATGAGGCCGATCACGCGACCGGCCTGAGACACATGGACCACCGTGCGGCCGTCCGCCTGCAGGCGAGTGGCTTCGGCCTCCAGACTTCCAAGCTCGAGCTTTTGGCTATCCATCAGCAGCCGGTTACCGAGGAGCACCGTCCCGCCAGCGGTCTCGGCGCGCGCGCCCATGCCGTCGAGGCTCTCGAAGCCTGTCGGTGCAACGATGGTCAGGTGTGCCGCACGGCGCTCGATGGCTTGGGCCAGGGGATGTGCGGAGCCCTGCTCGACGGCGGCCGCGGCGGTGAGTACCACGTCCTCGGAGACACCGTCTGCCGTCACGATTGCGACAACCTCAGGCTGACCGACGGTGAGCGTACCGGTCTTGTCGAATACGATTACGTTGAGCTTGGTCGCATCCTCGAGCGCAGACGCGTTCTTGAACAGGATGCCGTTCATAGCGCCCAAGCCCGTACTAACCATGACCGCCATCGGCGTTGCGAGCCCCAACGCATCTGGGCAGGCAATCACAAACACTGTGATAGTCATGGTTACCGCGAACAACAGTGGCTGTCCAATCCACCAGAGCCACACCGCAAAGGTCGCAAGACCGATGACGATCGCAGCAATCACCAGCCATTGCGCCGCCTTGTCCGCCAGGAGTTGCGCCGGCGCCTTCGAGTTTTGTGCCTCCTGCACTAGCTTCACAATCTGCGCTAGCGCCGAGTCAGCTCCGACCTTAGTCGCCTTGTAGCGAAAGCTGCCGTTCTTGTTAATGGTTGCACCGATCACCGTGGCGCCCGGCCCTTTTTCGACCGGCATTGACTCGCCGGTGAGCATCGATTCGTCGACCAGCGAGTCGCCGGACTCCACAGTGCCGTCGACCGGAATCTTGCTGCCCGGCCGGATTATCACGGTCTCGCCCGCTATCACCTCTGCGGTCGGAACTTCGATCTCGACCCCATTGCGTATCACAGAGGCCCTCGCCGGTGTGAGATTCATCAGCGCCTCGATGGCGGATGACGCGCCGGCACGGGCTCGCATTTCGAGCCAATGGCCGAGCAGGATGAAAACCAGCAGGACGGCTGCCGCTTCGAAGAACTGCCCACCCTCCTTGACGAAGAATGTGGTGCCGACACTGAAGAGATACCCGGTACCAACGCTTAATGCGATCAGCGCAGCCATGCCCAGGGTACCCTTCCTGAGCGCGCGCCAGGCGGACACAAAGAACGGCCAGCTAGGATAGAGAATTGCGGCACTTGCGAAGAAGAACAGCCACAGATTGAGCTTCATTCCGAGTGGCGGCGCCGGCGGAGCGAAGAAGCCGCCCATCGGAGCGTAGACGAAGATCGGCAACGTAAAGATCAGGCAGATCCAGAAACGGTTGCGCATGTCGCGGGCCATCGCCGGCAGGTCCGCGCCTCCATGCCCCATGTCATGCCCTATATCCGTCGAGATGCTGGACTGAACGCCCGGCGCGGCGTGGCGCTCGTGGCTGCGGGCTGCGGCGGGACCGGCCGGCACACTCGTGGAAGCCTTTGACACATTGGCTACCGACATAGGGGGCGGCGGGCCGGGCGCCGGACGACCATTGGGAGGGGAGACGGCGGGACCTGGCATGGCGATAGGAGGATCCGGCGCAGCGGCAATGGGTATTGAAGGCTGCACTCCGCGCGCGGAGTGGCCCTCACTGTGATCGAGCGCGGCAACGTTCGGAGGGGGACAGCGGCGGGAGTGCCTGGCGCAACGGTCGGCGATGATGCGACGGGAAACCCCTCGTCCGGTGTGGGCACGATAGCGAGCTTGCGTGTGGACTCGTGTGCGCTCACGTGCTTCGGCGGGGATTTTCCCTCTGAGTCATACGGCCTTTGGCGCACCGCTGACTTGATATCGGCGACCGCGAGCCGGGCTTCGTCGTAGCGCACTGTGGCGTTTCCCGTCGCGTAGTTCACCGTAACGCTTTCGACGCCCGGCACTTTGCCGATCCGTTCTTCAACTCCGAGCACACTCTGTAGCGACAGCAGGTCGTGCACTTCAATTACGCTCGTTTTCATCGCGCTTCCATTTCACGGACGACTTGCGATCCACAAACTGAAGTACGCACGGTGGGGTAGGCCTGCGTACACCCCATAAAGGGAAGATTCGAGCGACTCCACGCAAGGAGTCACGCACATCCATGACCGCCACTGCGTTGCCACGCGGCCACGTCATCGTATCGTTCACGCTACGCCATGGCAGATGCGAATGCGGTACGACAGCGTACGAAGACGCGAAAAGGAACTGATTTGCAGATTCCTTTCAACTCTCAACACGCGCAGTTCATACCACCCATTCAGTGGCGGCTTGGCCGTGACGGTGCCATCTCGGCCTGAGTGACCGCTACCGTACCGATAATCCGGGCGTCAAACGGCAGACTCACGACACGGCGCAAGCAAGCGGGCTGGACCACGCCATCTGGAACGATTTTCGACGTCGTGGGTGATGCCCCCAGGGCGGTAGCATGCGCCGCGACGCGGCTCGCAGCCTCGGGAAATCTGTGAGGGAGTAGGCGCATGAACATCTGGACTCTTAAAGTCACGGGCATGTCCTGCGGGGGGTGCGCCACCAAAGTGAAGCGCGCCGTGGCCTCGTTGGACCCGACAGCTCAAGTCACCGTCGATCTGGAACGGGGCCACGTGCAGGTACACACAATGCGACAGCAGGACGAAATCGAAGCAAAAGTCCTGTCGCTAGGGTACGGAGTAGCCCCGGCGAGCGAGTAAATCATGCGTGTCCCTGTTGCGGTGCGCCGCGATTCACCGAATGCAGCCGCTCGAGCCGACAAGCACAGACTCCGCGCCGTTGCTTTGCTGATGGCGGTGGTGCTCGTTGTGTCGCTGGGCTACGGCGCGGGGACACCACTATTGCCGCAGTATGTGAAGCAGTTTGTCGGTGCTGCCGCACCCGCCGCGCTCGCTTGGCACGTAGGTGCGGTGGGCGGCGCGTACACCTTCGCATTGTTTGTATTTGCGCCGCTGTGGGGGCGCGCGTCGGACAGGCGTGGCCGCAACACTGCACTGGCCTGGGGCTTCGGCATTTTTCTTGTGGGCGGGGTGGCTTCGGCGTTCGCGCCCAACCTGGCTGCCGCTTATGCCGCCAGACTGCTTGCCGGAGCCGGCGCAGCCGCGGTGATGCCCGCAGCACAGGCCTATATTGCTGATTTCAGTGCGCCCGTGGCGCGCAGCCGCCGCTTCGTATTGCTGGGCAGCGCGTCGTTTGTCGGCTTTCTTGCGGGACCGGGTATCGGTAACTGGCTCGCGGGTCCGGTAATGAATGTGTCTGCCGGCATCATGCCCGCGATGGTCAACTGGCCTTGGCTGGCGGTGGCGGGCGTCGGCTTGCCCGTTCTCATTCTGGTACCGCTATGGATCAAGCCGCAACCCACCATAGCGCGGATATCGCCGCAGACAGCCACGTCCGCTGTGCGCGCCCGATTCGTGCGCGCATCGATGCTGCTTGCCGGCTTCTCGTCATTTGCAACAGGGACGTTCGAGGTCGGCTTTAACCTCTTCGGTGGCCAGACGCTTCACCTGAGCAGCGGCACGATCGCGATCATGTTCGTGACGTGCAGTGTCGCCATGCTAGCTGCGCAGGGCACGCTGTTGCTGCCTGGCGTGCGCCGGCGTATCGACGGCCGTTGGATGGCCGCGGTGTTTGTGTTTTCCTCCCTGGCATTGATGTTCGTCTCCGCTGTTCCCAACGCCGGCTCATTTACCCTGTTCATTGGTGTAGTGGCCGCGAGTGTCGGCATGATCGGGCCCGTACTCTCGTACGAACTGCTCGAGCGAGGCAACAGTGCACACGGCGCACTGCTGGGCAAGCAGGCAGCAGCAGGCAATCTTGGGCAGGCCTTGGGCTCGGTCGCGGCTGGCTGGCTATTCACCTTGCGACCCGAGGCGCCGTTCTGGGCGGCCGCGCTCGTTCTCGCGATCGGAGCCGTTGCCTCGGCATTCCTGTGGGGCGCCGCCCGGGCCGACGAACTGGCACTTGAATCCCGGCGACCGAGCCAGGGCGAGAGTCATGTCCGCTGAGACCCATTCTTTGAACCGGCAGAATGCAATCATGAACACCTCCAAGGAGGCATCGGCGGGGCCATCGGCTAGTGCAGATCGCATGCACTATTCGAAGACCCTACGCCGATTGCAGATCGAACTTGTGAAACTTCAAAGCCACGTGATCAGTTGTGATGAGAAGATTCTGGTGGTCCTCGAGGGACGCGACGCCGCCGGCAAGGACGGCGTCGTCAAGCGCATCGTCGAGCATCTGAGTCCACGCGAAACGCGCGTCGTGGCGCTGGGAAAACCGAGCGACCGCGACCGCAGCGCTTGGTATTTTCAGCGTTGGGCCGCCCATCTGCCTGCGCAGCGCGAGTTTGTGCTATTCAATCGCAGTTGGTACAACCGGGCGGGAGTGGAGCACGTGATGGGCTTTTGCACCAAAGACGAGTACCGGGAGTTCATCGCGACAGTGCCTGCGTTTGAGGAAATGCTGGTCCGCTCTGGCGTTAAACTACTCAAGTACTACCTCGATATCTCGCGTGCCGAACAAAAGCATCGGCTGTCCCAACGCCGGACCGACCCCCTCAAGCAATGGAAGCTCAGTCCGATCGACAAGGCGGCACCGAAGCTTTGGAGCGAGTATTCGACTGCGCGTGATGCGATGCTCGCGGCCACCCATAACGAGGTTGCACCTTGGACTATCATCCGCACGGACGACAAGCGCGCTGCGCGAGTCAACCTCATCAAGGACTTACTGTTCCGCGTGCACTATCGTCCCAAAGACAAGAAGCTGATCATGGCCGATCCTTCGATCGTCTTTCCCTTCGCCGACGATCTCCTCAAGACGGAGCGGCTAGCTCAGTAGCGGCTCGGCTCACGACGCTGCTGACTGTCACCCGAAACATCGAGACGTGATCCACCGTATCGCCCGTGCGTTCAAGCGCGGGCCCAACTTGAGCATACGTTGCCGGGACAATGGTTGGCTCAGCTCGTCATTCTTGGCCGCCGCTCCCGAAGAGCGTCGCGACGGACGACGCATAGCCAGCCATCGTCCTATATCGATTAGCACTACCTCCCTCCTAACGTCGTTCGCATTGCCTCCCGCCGACAGAACAGCATGACCGTTCTTGGCCTCCCCAAAGCAGTCAATCAAGCCCAATCCGCGACGATGCTCAATCGACCGCTGTGGCCGACTCCGGTCCAACGTCGAACTCGCCCGATAGCGGACACCCGCCATCATCGTCTTGTTGCCACGAGTGGCAGTTATGGCCGATGAACCGCCGTTGGCCGACAAGGCGGCGGACGACTCTTCCCGGCCATCTCCGGCCACTGGACCAGACTTTCACGCGGACATTCGAATGTCGGCTCAAGTCCGACAATGGACGACCGCTCGTCGCGCCTATACGGCACTTCGTCGGCCGTTGCGGTTGTTCACGGTCGCGTCGTCTCACGCTTGCAAAGTTCGGACCCTCAGCCGCGCCCCACAGGCGTGGCTTGCCGTGTCAATTGAGATAGCGATCCCCTCAGCCTCGTTGGCGGCGCTTTCGTCAGGTCGTTATCGAGCATGCGATATCCAAGCAAACCCCATCAACGCTCCGACGGCTATGCTGCAACACTCGTCAATATCCCTCCACCACCTACGCTTAGCAACCTAAAGTGACATTGGGCGCCTAACTTCTCGCAACTCCCTTGCGTGGTTGGCGCAGCACTGACCTCGGTCAGGGTTTTTGGAGGCCAAATGGCAGCAAAGATCGAAAGCCCGCGCATTACTGAAAAGGTATTAAGTGCGTATTATCATTGCGTCCGAAAGAGTTATCTTTTGATGTTCGAGCGGGACGCAAGCCGGCGTACGGACTTCCAAATAATGCTTGATGACCGGAGAACGCGCCTTCGTGCGGACTTCATTGACGGACGCCTCCCTGGAGCGCCCAAGCCTGAAGTGATAGCTCCCGCAAGCACGGAAACACTTGTGACAGAGGAGATTACATATATTCAAGCCACGCGGACAAAATCAATAGATGGAACGAGTGATTGGGAACCTGTCGTTTTCGGTGCACATCACTCGCTCGATTTTGACGATAGAAGGGAAGTGGCATTTGCCGGCTACGTTACTTCTTGCGCCAGCGGCGCGCCACCTCTTTCAGGGATGGTTATATTGCGGGACGGAAATGTTAAGACCGTTCGAATAAAAGAGGCGATCGGCCATATACGGGAAACGGTCAACACTCTCGAAGGTTGGATCGAAACACGGCCGACCATACCTCGTGCCTTATTGAACAGGCACTGTCCATACTGCGAGTTTCAGCATATATGTAAGCCAATCGCAGAAGGCGAAGACAATCTCACTCAACTTCATGGCATAAGTGAAAAAGAGGTAAAGAAATTTGAGCGCAAGGGAATTTTTACCGTAAAGCAGCTATCTTTTCTTTATCGCCCACGCAAGCGTAGCCGCCGATCCAGCCCGCACGGACAGACGCACAAATATGAACTGCAAGCGCTCGCGTTAAGGACTGGCAAAATTTATATTCAAGACAAGCCTCCTGTGATTCCACAATCCAATGTAGAAATATATTTAGACATCGAGACCGATCCGGAGACTGGCTTTTGTTATCTGATTGGAGCTCTGGTGTCAACCGCTGGCAAGCGCAAACTCTCACAATACTGGGCGGATCGTCAGACGGACGAAAAATCAATATGGGATGATTTTCTTTCCTTGCTCGATCGATATCCGGATGGCGTGATTTTTCATTACGGAAATTTCGAACGAAAGACGTTGATTAGACTGAGTAAGTTGTATGGAGGAGCAGTTCAAGATGTTCTCAATCGGTTGTTTAACGTAAATACGTGCATATATGGGAAGATCTACTTTCCAACCAAATCTAACGGATTAAAAGATATCTGTCATTATCTGGGTTGCACGTGGACTTCAAAGATATCGTCCGGCCTTCAGTCGATTGCATGGCATTACAGGTACGAAATAACTGGCGACAAACAATACCGGAACCAGCTTCTTATATATAACAAAGAAGACTGCCAGCATTTGAAAACACTGGCCGAAACGATACGTGAGATTGCGCTGACAGCTAGCCACTCTCCTGAAGTACGATTTGCAGACGTTGAGGGTGGTTCGATAAGCGAATCAGCCTCCAATGTCATTGGTCATTTTTCGAAACTGCTTCAATCTGCCCATGGTACCTACGAGAAGTCTAAGATAAAGCTGACGAATACTGCTAAGCCGGCCGGTATCGACGCTAAAGACGCGCTATCGAGGAAGAAGAGAAAATTTAGGAAGCCAAGAGTAACCAAAATAATCAATGTGCGGCGTGGCAGGATATGTCCGCATCATCCGGGACAAGCTCTGAAACCCCGCCAAACCAAGTCAGTACGAACTATTCTCGATCTGGAGTTTTCGAGCCGAGGGGTAAAGAAGGTAGTTAATCAGTATGTGGGCTACATGGGCTATTGCGTCACTTGTAAAACACAATATAGCCCGCCGGCGATCCGAAAGCTCGGGCGCGGCAGAAAATACGGTCGTGGATTGCAAGTTTGGGCAGTTTACCACCGAATGGCTTTACGCCTTCCATATGACAAAATTTCTCAAATGATAGAAGATATTTTCTCAGAACAAGTTGGCCAGGGTCAGATTATGTCGTTCGTCAATCAGATGAGCCGATATCATATCGTTACAGAAAATCTTATTCTTAAATATATTCTCCAGTCTCCCGTGGTACATGTGGACGAAACGACAATCAATATTCGAGGTGAAACTCAATACGTTTGGGTAATAACAGACGGTAAACATGTGGCGTTCCGATTAACTCCAGGTCGTGACGCGACAGTCGTGCATGAGTGGCTCGATGGTTATCCCGGCGTATTGTGTTCCGACTTTTACGGCGGTTACGATTCTGTGGATTGCGTTCAGCAGAAATGTTGGGCGCATCTTATTCGAGATCTAAACGACGATTTGAGAAAATCTCCATTTGATTCCGAATTTGAAAGCTTTGTGCTGGCAGTTCGTGATTTGATTGTTCCAATGTTCGAGGCAAGTGAGAAGTACAACATGAAATCAAGAAATTTACGTAAATTTAAACGAGCAGTCGAAGTGTTTTATAGGAAGCACATCGATGGTGTAGACTACCGATCAGATCTGACACAAAGCTACCAAAAAAGATTTTCAAGATACAAAGACAAGCTCTTTGTATTCCTCGAATGGGACGGGGTGCCGTGGAATAACAATATGGCGGAGCGGGCAATACGTCACTTGGCGGTCCAAAGAAAAATTTCGGGATCCTTTAACGATAAATCTTTCCCGTACTATCTTCGACTCCTTGCGGTTACGCAAACGTGCCGGTTCCAGAACAAGTCCCTACTGCAATTTCTTTTATCCGGCGAGAGGGACGTCGATCAATTCGACGGTAAAGGGCACTTCAGCGGCTGGCGTATGCGATAGTGAATGCTTCGTACCAAAGCCTCCGTGCCCTCCGGGAGGATGGAGCGGCCATTTGGTCGCGCGTGACGACGGAGCGTTGTTTGATGAGCAGTTCAGCGCCAAACGTTGGCAACTGACACCCACCGGCATCCTGTCGCTGCCACGAGCGACAGCTATAAAGGCCGACGATGCAAGCGGCCGCGAGGCACGGACGGCCGGTTCACCTTGATAGCGGTCGTCCAGACGACGCCGGCTCGAGCGACTGGTTGGGGTCGGGAAGAGCCACTGAGCAACCGGGTGATGAGCCTTGCAACGAGAAGTGCGCAAAACGGCGCTCGCATCGCGGTCCGGCTAATTCGCGCTTCTCGTCATGGCAGTCCAGCTATTTCCGATTCCAAGACCGCGAAGCGGTAACGGAATGAGATGTTAAGTCATTGATTTTTCGGGAAACGCAGTCCAGCGAATTCTGGTTCCTCACAGCCCGTGTAGGAAACCGGAATTCGCTGGACTACATACCGGTTTGCTGGACTGGAAATCCGGAATTAGCTGGATTGCCGTGCAGCTGATGCGGGCGCAGCTGCTCCAGGTTTCGTTCTGCTGCGCATTCGCCCTATGTCTGTGACGTGAGCTGCTCAATATCGGCCTCAAATGGCAAGGTCTTCACAAAGGACGTTGTGTGGCCAGTTCTCTACGCATAACATGGCGCTTAACCCCGCTCCCTTCTGTCGCTGGACCCTTCGCCGGCAATCCGGCTCGGGCCGGTTAGCTCTGCATTGGTCCTCTTGATGACTACTGATCCCGTCCTTGAAATTTTGGCGGAGGCAAAGAAACTCGCGCAGCGCTATCGGCAGCTTACGGGCAAGCCGTTGGGCATCACTGGTGAAGTCGCCGAATATGAGGCCGCACGTATTCTCGGTGTAGAACTCACTGCCGCACGCCAAGCTGGCTACGATGCCATCGAAGTTCGCGATGGTCAGCCGGTCCGGCTTCAAATCAAAGGACGGTGCGTGCTTGAAGGTAGTAAGCCCGGCCAACGAATGGGGGCCATCGACGTCGAGAAAGATTTCGACGCTGTCTTGCTCGTTCTCCTCGATGGAGACTTCGAGGCCACTGCAATTTATGAGGCGCCTCGTGACGCCGTAGTTTCCGCGCTCACTGCACCCGGCTCCAAGTCACGCAATGAGAGAGGGGCTCTTGGGGTGTCGAAGTTTAAGTCCATCGGGTCGCTACGCTGGAAACGTCCAGTCGAGGCCCAACCCATCACTGCACCGGACCTGTGGCGGCAAGCCGCGTCAGACCGGTGAATCCAGACGTTGAGTGCCAGCAGCACCGCCTTCAATGCTGGAATTTTTGGAGAATAGCCATGAAGAAGATCGTAAGAATTTCAGCTTTAGCTCTGATTTTTGTCGCGGCGTCTCTTCAAGCCCAAACTAATTGTCAGTACATTGGTATTCAACGAATTTGCGCTGACGCATATGGCAATAGCTCAACAACGCAGCGAATTGGAAACCAAGACATTACAAACTATAGCAATGGGCAGTCCGCGACTACGCAGCGGATTGGAAGCCAGAACATCACGAATTACAGCAATGGCGAATCTGCGGCGTCACAGCAGATAGGCAATCAGCGCATCACGAACTACAGCAATGGAACGAGTGCGACAACGCAGCAGATTGGGGATCAAACGATTACGACCTTCAGTGACGGACGCACAGTTACCTGTCAAAAAATCGGAAATCAGCGAATTTGCAATTGAGAAAAACTTTAACTTTTTGTAGCAAGTATTGTTGGAGCCCGTCATGCCTACGTCTGCGTTTGTTCGTACTCGGATCGACCCTGAAATCAAGGAAGAGGCCTCCATCGTGTTGGAAGCGATGGGCCTGACCGTGTCTGATGCAATGCGCATGATGTTGACCCGCGTAGCGCGTGATAAGGCTCTGCCGTTTGAACTGATGACGTCCAACCCCGAGACCATCGCCGCCTTGAAAGAAGCGCGGGCCGGCGGCCTCCGCAAGTCCGGGTCGGTGGGCGACTTGATGGCGGATCTTAAAGATGAGGACGATTGAACGAACGAGTCAATTCAAGCGCGAGCAAAAGGGCCGCATCGGGCCACGCTTGATGTGGACTTCATTGCCGTGGTAAAGGCGCTGGCGAACGATGAGCCGCTGGCGGCAAAGCACGAGGACCACCCGCTGAGTGGGGAGTGGAAGGATTTTCGCGACTGCCATGTTAGGCCGGATCTGGTGCTGATCTACTGCAAGGTGGGCGACGACGTTCTGCGGCTTGTCCGCCTGGGCTCGCACAGCGAGTTGAGTCTGTAGGGTGCTGCGCGCTCGCCTAGCCGCCTTCGGGCGGTTTTTTTTGTGCCCACGGATCCTGACGGTGGCGAACTTTGGAGACTGCCAGCCCCGAATCCACGTCCCTCGAGGCCGCCCCGCAGGCCGATCTGGCCACGCTGCACGCGCAGTTTCCGGAGACCCGGGGTAACCGTCCGCTGATGGCCGTGTAGACGCGATAGTCGAATCTATCCAGAGTAGTTCCCATCAAAATCTGGCGGGGACTACTTTGGAGTCTGTAGCAAAGCGGGGGGCCGCACGCACGGCAGCCGCAATCACCCGATTGAACTGAAACGTAGATTGGCAGAAGCTGCTTGCGTGCCAGGCGTGTCTGTGTCAAAGCTGGCGCTGGAACACGGTCTGAACGTGAACATGGTCTTCCGGTGGCGTCGCATGCAGGGCCAGGACCTCGTTTGGGCTTAGACCGGCAGCGCCAGGTCCGCGATCACTGCCGCCAGAAAGCGCGCGGCCTCGCCGCCCGTGACCACCCGATGATCGAAAGTCAGGCTGAGCGGCAGGATCCGGTGCACGGCGGGCACGCCGCCGGCCGCAACCACCGCATCGTGGATACGGCCGGCGCCAAGAATGGCAACTGTCGGGGGTACCACGATCGGCGCCGCATACTTGCCGGCGATCATGCCGAAGTTGGACAACGTGATGGTGTTGCCGCGCATCTCCTCGGGTGCGATCGTTCGTGCACGCACATCCGCGCGCATGCGGTCCAGGCCGCGCCGCAGGTCTGCCGCGTCCCGTTTGCCGGTATCCCGCAGCACCGGCACGAACAGGCCTTCGGGCAGGTCGACCGCAATCCCCACGTCGATCCGCGTCGGCACATGGCGGCGCCCGGTCTGGCTTTCGTACCAGGCGTTGAGGCCAGGCTCGGCGCGGCATCCGGCGACCAGCGCGCGCACCAGCCGGATCGTGGTGTCGGTGCCGGGCACCCAGGCGTGGATATCGGCGTCGTCGATCACGGTCGCCGCGGCGACCTCGCGTTG